>QKGW01000390.1 GCA_003250275.1 Alphaproteobacteria bacterium | reverse complement strand
CATCCGGCCGTTTTTCGTGTTCCGCGGTTTACGGCTGCGGCTTGGGCGGCGGGTTCTCGGTGAGCGAGGCGAGGTAGGCGATCACCGCCGCGCGGTCCTTGGCCTTGGGCAGACCGGCGAAGGTCATCTTGGTGCCCGGTGCGAAGGCGGAGGGCTTGGTGAGGAAGGTGTTGAGATCCTCGTAGGTCCAGTTGCCCGGCAGGCCCTGCAGCGCCGCCGAATAGGCGAAGCCCGGCTTGCTGCCCTTGTCGTGGCCGACGGTGTTGGCGAGATTCGGCCCGACCTTCGCGGGCTGGCCCGGATCGAAGGTGTGGCACGAGACGCACTTCTTCGCGACCTTTTTGCCGTCGTCGGCGGAGGCCTGCTGCAACAACTCGGCGAAGCTCAGCTCCGGCTCCGCGGAACTGCCCGCGGAGGCGAGTCCCTCGATCTTCTCGATCTTGTCGGTCGTACCGACCGGCACCAGGAGTCCGCCGTAGACGTTTACCCCCACAATCACCAGCAGCGCCAGTACGATGCCCGCCGCGCCGTTGCCCATCGCTCTCAACATGGAATGTTCGCCCGCCCCCGGAGAGATTGGTGCTGAAAAGTTCGCTTTGACATGGGCAGTGTGCGGCAAAAATCCAGATGCGGAAAGGCGCAATCCGATTTGCCGGAATGCGAAGCGGGAGATAGAGTGCGGCAATCCCGTGTCCCTGAGGATCGCCAGATGACCCAGCTTTCCGCCCAAGCCCTCGCCGACCTCGCGCCGATCGTGATGATCCCGGCGCGGATGGCTTCCACCCGCCTGCCCGACAAGCCGCTCGCCGACATTCTCGGCAAGCCGATGATCGTGCGGGTGTGGGAACGCGCGATGGCGGCGGGCGTCGGCCCGGTGGTGGTCGCCTGCGCCGAGGCCGAGATCAAGGCGGCGGTCGAGGCGGCGGGCGGCACCGCGGTGCTCACCGACCCCAACCACCCCTCGGGCTCCGACCGCATTTTCGAGGCGCTCAACACGGTCGACCCCGAAGGCCGCCACCGCGCGGTGATCAACGTCCAGGGCGACCTGCCGACGATCGACCCGGCGCTGATCCGCGCCGCGCTCAAGCCGCTGATCGACGCCGACGCCGACATCGGCACCCTGGTCGCCGAGATCGCGCGCGAGGAGGAGCGGACCAACCCCAACGTGGTCAAGGCGGTCACCGCCTTCGACCCCGCCGACGCCGATCCCTGGCCCGCGGCGCGCGCGCTCTATTTCAGCCGCGCCACCGTGCCCGCCAACGCCGGGCCGCTCTACCACCACATCGGGCTCTACGCCTACACCCGCGACGCGCTCGAAAAGTTCGTCGCCTGGCCGCCCGGAATTCTCGAGGCGCGCGAGAAGCTCGAACAGCTCCGCGCCCTCGAACACGGGCTGTCGCTCTGGGCGGTCCGCGTTGACACCGTGCCGCTCGGTGTCGATACTCTCGACGACCTTGAACGAGCGCGCGAAATTCTCGCCGCCGAACGCCACTGAACGGATTTGGGAATCATGTACGAGCAGATCGCGAAGAAATACGAGGGCGGCAAGATCGCCTTCCAGGGCCACCCCGGCGCCTACTCGCAAATCGCCTGCGCGCACGTGTTTCCCGAGATGCAGGCGCTGCCCTGCACCGCCTTCGAGGACGCGTTCGGCGCGGTCACCGAGGGCGACGCCCAGCTCGCGATGATCCCGGTCGACAACTCGGTGGCGGGCCGCGTCGCCGACGTCCACCACCTGCTGCCGAACTCCGGCCTGCACATCGTCGGCGAGCATTACGAGGAGGTGCACCACCACCTGCTCGCGGTGCCGGGCGCGACGCTCGACACCATCCGGCGGGTGCGCAGCCACGTGCACGCGATCTCGCAATGCCGCAAGCTGATCCGCGCGATGAAGCTCACCCCGCTGGTCACCGCCGACACCTCGGGCGCGGCGCAGGAAATCGCCAAGCTCAACGACCCGGCGGAAGCCG
This sequence comes from Alphaproteobacteria bacterium, assembly GCA_003250275.1. Taxonomy (GTDB): domain Bacteria; phylum Pseudomonadota; class Alphaproteobacteria; order Rhodospirillales; family Rhodospirillaceae; genus Oleispirillum. The sequence goes on along the minus strand of QKGW01000390.1, from coordinate 5,768 downwards.
CGATCGCCTCGTCGCTCGCGGCGGAGATCCACGGCCTCGTCTCGCTGATGACCAACGTCGAGGACGCCGCCTACAACACCACCCGCTTCCTGATCATGGCGAAGGAACCGCTCGACGAGACCCCGCCCGACGACGGCAGCGTGGTGACGAGCTTCATCTTCCGCGTCCGCAACGTTCCCGCCGCGCTCTACAAGGCGATGGGCGGCTTCGCCACCAACGGCGTGAACATGACCAAGCTCGAGAGCTACCAGATCGGCGGGGCGTTCGTCGCGACCCAGTTCTTCGCCGAGATCGAGGGCCATCCGGACTCGCGCCCGGTGCAGCTCGCGCTCGAGGAACTCCGCTTCTTCACCGAGGAAGTGCGCGTTCTCGGCACCTACCAGGCGCCGCCGTTCCGCTTCGCCAACCGTCGCGCGCAGACGAAAACCGCCTGATTTCAAGCTTCTGAGCGGCGCGGCAATTCGGTCTTGCGTCGCTGGCGGAATCCGCCGATATATGGGGCGAGGCTGGTGGCGGGCAGGCCCGTCGCCAACCCGGTCAGGTCCGGAAGGAAGCAGCCGTAACGATTTCCGGTCTGGGTCGTCGCCAGTCTCACCCCTTTCCGCCCGCCTCGGGCGCGCGGGCCGCCCGCACTGTTTCACCATTGGGGCGCACAGTGACCGCCGACAATCCGGAAACCACCGAGGACAAGGCCTACCGCGTTCTCGCGCGCAAGTATCGCCCGACCCGGTTCGAGGACCTGATCGGCCAGGAAGCCCTGGTCCGCACCCTCAGGAACGCGATCGCCGCCAAGCGGCTCGCCTCCGCCTACATCCTCACCGGCGTGCGCGGCATCGGCAAGACCACCACCGCCCGCATCATCGCCCGCGCGTTCACCTGCACCGGCGCCGACGGCACCCTCACCGAGCCGACCGCCGAGCCCTGCGGCGTCTGCCCGAACTGCCGCGCGATCGCCGAGGACCGCCACGTCGACGTGCTCGAAATGGACGCGGCGTCGCGCACCGGCGTCAACGACATCCGCGAAATCCTCGACGGCGTGCGCTACCGCCCGACCTCGGCGCGCGCGAAGATCTACATCATCGACGAAGTGCACATGCTCTCGAACGCGGCGTTCAACGCGCTGCTGAAGACGCTCGAAGAGCCGCCGGAGCACGTGAAGTTCATTTTCGCCACCACCGAAATCCGCAAGGTGCCGGTCACGGTGCTGTCGCGCTGCCAGCGCTTCGATTTGCGCCGGGTGGACGTCGACGTGCTCGTCCCCCACTTCGCGCGCATCGCGGCCGAGGAACACGCCCAGGTGTCCGACGAGGCGCTGCGCCTGATTGCGCGCGCCGCCGACGGCTCGGTGCGCGACGGCATGTCGCTGCTCGACCAGGCGATCGCCCACGGCCACGGCGAGGTCACCGGCGAGCAGGTGCGCGACATGCTCGGCCTCGCCGACCGCAGCCTCACCTTCGATCTCTTCGAGGCGGCGATGAAGGGCGAGGCGGCGCAGGCGCTCGACATCCTCTCGCGCCAATACACCATGGGCGCCGACCCCTCGACGATCGTCGCCGACCTGCTCGAACTCAGCCACTGGCTCACCCGTGTGCGCGTGGTGCCCGCCTCCGCCGACGACCCGACCCTGCCCGAGGCCGAGCGGGTGCGCGGCAAAGCGATGGCCGAGACCCTGCCGATGGCGGTGCTCACCCGCGCCTGGCAGATCCTCTTGAAAGGCCTCGACGAGGTGCGGCTCGCGCCGAACCCGCTCGCCGCCGCCGAGATGGTGCTGATCCGCCTGATCTTCGCCGCCGACCTGCCCACCCCCGCCGACGCCTTGAAGGCGCTCGCCGCCAACCCGCCGGGCCCACGCCCGCCGCAGGGTCCGGGCGGCGGCGGTGGCGGCGGCGGCGCGCGCATGGCGATGGGCGGCGGCGGAGAAGCGCCGCAACCGCAGTTCGTCGCCGCCCCGGCGCAGCCGCAGGGCGCGCCGACCGCGAGCGCGGTGATCCTGCCCGCGAGCTTCGAGGCGCTCGTCGGCTTCCTCGCCGAACAGCGCGAGGCCCTGCTCGCCGCGACGCTGCACCAGGACGTGCGGCTGATCGCCTACGAGCCCGGCCGCCTCGTCTTCCGCCCGAAGCCGGGGATGGACCGCGACTTCGCGCTCCGCCTCAACCAGCGCCTCACCGCGCTCACCGGCCGCCAGTGGGACATCCGCCCGAACGCCGACGAGGACGGCCAGCCGACGCTGCAGGAGCAGGCCGACGAGGCCGAGCGCCGCCGCGAGGCGGAGGCCGCCCAGAACCCCGTGGTGCAGGCCGTCATCGCCGCGTTCCCCGACGCCGCAATCACCCGCGTCCGTCTGACCGGCGCGCCGCTCGCCGACGCCGCCGCACCGACCGACGCCGACACCGGAGAAACGGAAGAATGAAGAATCTCGGAAGCCTGATGAAACAGGCGCAGCAGATGCAGACCCGCATGGCCGAACTGCAGGAAAAGCTCGCGGCCAGCGAATACCAGGGCTCCGCCGCCGGCGGCATGGTCGTCGTCACCCTGAGCGGCAAGGGCGAGCTCAAGGGCGTCAAGATCGACCCCTCGCTGATCAACCCCGACGAGGCGGAAATCCTCGAAGACCTGCTCCTCGCCGCGCACAACGACGCCAAGACGAAGTCGGAAGCCGCCGCCGCCGAGGAAATGAAGGCGCTCACCGGCGGCCTCAAGCTCCCCCCGGGCATGAGCCTGCCGTTCTAAGACCGTCGCAGGGGCGCGGGGCCCGGCCCCGCCGTCTCTTTCCACAATCCTTCGTGACCCATGAGCAGCATCGAGCTTGAGCGGTTGATAGCGGTGTTGGCGAAGCTGCCGGGGCTCGGGCCGCGGTCGGCGCGCCGCGCGGTTCTGCACCTGCTGAAGAAGCGCGAGACCCTCGGCCAGCCGCTGCTGCGCAGCCTCGACGAGGTGTTGGGCCGGGTGCAGCCGTGCTCGATCTGCGGCAACTACGACACCGAGGACCCGTGCGCGATCTGCGCCGACCCGCGCCGCGACGACGCGGTGCTGTGCCTGGTGCCGGACGTCGCCGACGTGTGGGCGCTCGAACGCACCGCTGCGTTCCGCGGGCGTTACCATGTGCTCGGCGGCCTGCTCTCTCCGCTCGACGGCGTGGGGCCGGAGGAGCTGAACTTTTCCGGGTTGATCGCCCGCCTCGACGGCCGCGTCGAGGAGGTGATCCTCGCCCTGCCCGCGACGGTGGACGGCCAGACCACCGCGCATTACGCCGCCGAACGCCTGGAAGGCACCGGCGTGCGCCTGACCGCACCGGCGCACGGGCTGCCGGTCGGCGGCGAACTCGAATTCCTCGACGACGGCACCATCGCCGCCGCGTTGCGCGCGCGCCGCAAGGTCGACTGAGATGGCGGCGATCCGCGAGTTCGAGCCGATCGACGACGCGGGGGTGGACGCATTGCTGCGCGAGGCCTTCGCGGGCGAAGCCGAGGCGCGGCTGGTGCGCGCCCTGCGCGCGGCGGGCGACGTCGCGCTCGAACTCGTCGCCGAGGATGCCGACGGCATCGCCGGCATGGTGCTGTTTTCGAAAATGATCTCGCCGCGCGGCGCGCTCGCGATGGCGCCGCTCGCGGTGGCGCCGCGCGCCCAGGGCAAGGGCTTCGGCGGTTCGCTGATCGCCGCCGGGCTGGCGCGCGCCGAAATGGCGGGCTGGCTCGCCGCGTTCGTCCTCGGCGCGCCCGGCCTCTACGCCCGCCACGGCTTTTCGGTCGAGGCGGCGGCGCATTTCCCCGGCCCCTACCCCGCCCGTTTCATGCTCGCCCGCGCCCTGTGCGCCGGGGGATTGGCCGATCCCGCACCGCTCGTCTACGCGCCCGCCTTCGCCGCTCTCGGAAGCTAATTACACACACTAAAGTGTTGTTTGTGTAATTTCACATTGACATCCCGCGCAACCGCTCCAATCTTGGGGAAACCGAACACACGCCCAAGGAGCGGACGATGAGCACGATCTATTCCGACAACGCCGAATCCATCGGTCGCACGCCGTTGGTGCGCCTCAACCGTGTCGCGCCCGGCGGCGCCACGGTTCTGGCGAAGATCGAGGGCCGCAACCCCTCGTATTCGGTGAAGTGCCGCCTCGGCGCCGCGCTGATCTGGGACGCCGAGGAGAAGGGCCTGCTCAAGCCCGGCGTCGAGATCGTCGAGCCGACCTCGGGCAACACCGGCATCGCGCTCGCCTACGTCGCCGCGGCGAAGGGCTACAAGCTGACCCTGACGATGCCCGAGACGATGAGCCTGGAACGCCGCCGGGTGCTGAAGTTCCTCGGCGCGAACCTGATCCTCACCCCCGGCCCCGAGGGCATGGCGGGCGCGGTGCGCCGCGCCGAGGAGATCGCCGCCTCCGACCCGGCGCGCTACTACCTGCCGCAGCAGTTCAAGAACCCGGCGAACCCGGCGATCCACGAAAAGACCACCGGCCCGGAGATCTGGGACGACACCGACGGCGCGGTCGACGTGCTGGTTTCGGGCGTCGGCACCGGCGGCACGATCACCGGCATATCGCGCTACATCAAGGGCGTGCGCGGCAAGGCGATCACCTCGGTGGCGGTCGAGCCCGCAGCGAGCCCGGTGATCAGCCAGAAGCTCGCGGGCGACGAACTCAAGCCCGGCCCGCACAAGATCCAGGGCATCGGCGCCGGGTTCATTCCCGAGACCCTCGACGTTTCGGTGATCGACCGCGTCGAGCAGGTGAGCAACGACGACGCGGTCGAGTTCGCCCGCCGCCTCGGGCGCGAGGAAGGCATCCTCGCGGGTATCTCCTCGGGCGCGGCCGCGGCTGCGGCGGCGCGCCTCGCCGCCGACCCGGCGTTCGCGGGCAAAACCATCGTGGTGATCCTCCCCGACGCGGGCGAGCGCTATCTCTCGTCGGTGCTGTTCGAGGGCATCGAGGCCTGAATCCTCCCCCTCGATGCCGGAAAGGCCGGGCGCGCGCGTCCGGCCTTTTTCGTCTCGCGGCGATAAACCTTGCCGGGCACATCGTGCTCCGTCACACTCTTATATGCAGGGAGGTTGCGGACCGCCGAGAAACGGCATCGCGCAACCGGAGCGTTCACGGTGGTTCAAGTCAGCATGGCAGAAGGCCTGGTTCAGTACTCTGGAAAACGGTTCCTTTTTCGGACCGCGCTGCCCTCCCTGGCAGCGGCTGTGATGCTTGCCGTCGCGACCTTCGGCCTGGTGCGCTGGGCCACCGACGCGACCGATTCGGTCGAGATCGCCCGGCAGAAGACGCTGATGGCGAGCTTGATCGGCGACCTCCGCGTCCAGCTCGCCCACGATCAGGAAAGCTCGACGGTTTGGGACGAGGCGGTGATCGAAACCACCGCCGAGGAACCCTCGCGCCAATGGCTCGACCTCAATCTCGGGTCGTGGATGAGTTCCTACTTCGGCATCGACGACATCTACGTCGTTCGGCCCGATAACCACCCGGTCTACGTGCTCGACGCCGAAGGGGCGAAGGCCGAAGCGCACTTCCGCGAACTCCACACCGAGATCGCTCCGTTGCTCGACCGGCTGCGCGCACGCCTGCGCGCGGGCGACGCCGAGGGTATCGGCGACACCGTGCGCAGCATCGGCGAGTCCGACTTCATCGTCCACGACGGGCACCCCGCGATCGTCAGCCTCAAGCCGATCGTCTCGGAGACCGGCGACGTTCCCCAGGTTCCCGGCGAGGAGCCGATCCACATCGCGATGCGCTATCTCGACGGCGCGTTCGCCGCGAAGCTCGCGAAGAA
>QKGW01000022.1 GCA_003250275.1 Alphaproteobacteria bacterium | reverse complement strand
CACCGATGCCCCCTGCCGCGCTATCGAGCTCGCCGACGAGATCGCCCGCCTGCCGCGCGAGGTCGCCCGCGTCGCGCGCCACCGCGGTCGAAGCGGCGGACTGGCTCGCGATCTCGCCGATCGAAGCGGAGAGCTGCTCCGCCGCGCTCGCCACCATCTCGGCGTTGGCGAGCGCCTGCTCGGCGGCGGCGGCAACGGTGGTGGCGTTGCCGTGCATCGACTGCACCAGGCCGTCGAGATGGGCGACGCCGCCGGTCATGATCTCGGTGCGCTGCGCCACCGCTTCGAGCGCGGCGTCGGTCTCGCGCTCGACGGTGTCCGCCATGCCGCGCACCGCGTCGAGGACCGCGCGCTTCGACCGCTCGGCGAGTTCCTTCTGCTCGGCTTCGAGGCGGTGGTTGTCGGCGAGCTTGGCGCGGAAGATTTCGAGCGCCGAGGCCATCTCGCCGATCTCGTCGCGGCGGTCGTGCCCGGCGATCTCGACGTCGAGGTCGCCCTCGGCGAGGCGGCGGGTCGCCCCGGCCATCGCCGTCACCGGCGCGAGCGAGCGGCGCAGCATCCAGAACATCGCACCGCACATCGCCAGCAGCACCGCGCCACCGGCAATCAGCACCGAGCGCATCAGCCGCGCCGCGCTCGCCTCGATCGCGGTACGGCTGAGGCCGGTGTAGAGCACGCCGACGACCGCGCCGGAGGGGTCCTTGATCGGATCGTAGGCAGTGTAATAGGGCTCGCCGAGGATCACCGCCTCGCCGCGATAGGGCTTGCCGTCCTTGAGCACGGCGTCGAACACCGGTCCAGGGGCGAGTTTGGTGCCGACCGCGCGAGAGCCGTCGGGCTTCATCACGTTGGTCGAAACGCGGGTGTCGCCGGCGAAGATCGTCGCGGTGCCGCCGACCAGCCGCTTGATCGTGTCGACCGGGGCGAAATTGCCGTTGAGGGGGTGACCGTCGGCGGTGAGCGTGCCACCTTCGAGCGCGTATGTCGTGCCCACGCCATCGAGCACGTGCCACGCGACGCGCATCGCGCTTTCCTGGCGCTCCTGCGCCTGCTCGCCGAGATCGGCGCGCAGCACCCGGTGGGTGACGAACGTCAACGCCCCGAGCATCACCAACAACGCAACCAACGTTACCAGGGTAATCTTCTGAACCACCGACAACCGAACAACCATTACGCAACTCCACCATTCTCAACCGGCATCCTGCCGTCCTCGACACCTCAGCATTTATGCAAATATTCGCATTTATCCAGGATTTCCGGTCAAACCCCTGAGAATTGCCGTTCTGCGCGGGGAGCACACGATGGTGCTCACGCCCCACGTGAGACAGAACGGCAATTCCGTCAAACGGAAGAGGTCAGCGGCGACTCGCGAGGGCGGCGCGGAACGCCGCGAGGGTCTGCGGGCTGACGTGATGCTCGATGCCCTCGGCATCCTGCCGCGCGGTGTCGGCGTCCACCCCGAGCGAGAGCAGGAAGTGCTCGACCACGGTGTGGCGCTCGCGGGTGTCCTCGGCGAGGCGGCGCCCCGCTTCGGTGAGAAAGGTGCCGCGGTAGGGCAGGCGCTGCACCAGCCCGTCGTCCTCGAGACGCTTGAGCATCCGCGCCACCGTCGGCTGGGCGACGCCCATGCGCGCGGCGAGGTCGACCTGGCGCACCTCGCCGTGGGCGTCGAGGAGATCGGCGATCAGCTCGACGTAGTCCTCGACGAGTTCGGTGCGGCGCGCCGCGCGCGCGAGTTCGAACCCCTCGACGTGGGTCTCGGGCGCGACGAGCTTGCGGCGGCGGAGATCGGAGGGTTTGGCGGACATCGCCCCTTCCTTCGGTTGATTGCGCGAGGGTACGCGATTTCGCGCGGCGGGCCAATCCATCGACGCCGCCGATCATCCGCAACGGAACAACCGGATGGTATAGCGCCTAGCATGGAGTATAGCATGACCTATATTTAGATCGGCTTCAGATCGGAGGTTTCTCATGTCCGAACACGCAGTCCCCGCACCCGGCCTGATCGACTCCACCACCCTCAAGATCCGCGAGGTTCTCGACGGGCGGCGGCGCGGGCCGCGTTCGGCGCTGCTGTTCGCGGGTCCGGCGGTGATCGCCTCGATCGCCTACATGGACCCCGGCAACTTCGCCACCAACATCCAGGCGGGCAGCCACTACGGCTATTCGCTGCTGTGGGTGGTGGTGGTGGCGAACCTCATCGCGATGCTGTTCCAGGCGCTTTCCGCCAAGCTCGGCATCGTCACCAACCGCAACCTCGCCGAGGTCTGCCGCGACGAACTGCCGAAGCCGCTGGTGTGGACGATGTGGGTGGTCTCCGAGATCGCCGCGATGGCGACCGACCTCGCCGAATTCGTCGGCGGCGCGATCGGCTTCTCGCTGCTTTTCGGCCTGCCGCTGATGGCGGGCATGGGCGTCACCGCGGTGCTCACCTATGCGATCCTGCTGCTCCAGGGCAAGGGCTACCGGCCGATGGAGCTTGCGATCGGCGGCATGGTCGGCGCAATCGGCCTGTGCTACCTCACCGAAATGCTGATCGCGCCGGTCGACTGGGGCGCCGCCGCCTACGGCGCGACGGTGCCGCACCTCGCCGACGTGGGCGCGCTCACCATCGCCGTCGGCATCGTCGGCGCGACGGTGATGCCGCACGCGGTCTACCTCCACTCCGGCCTCACCCAGGGCCGCGCGCCGGCGCGCAACGACGACGAGCGCCGCCGCCTGCTCGGCTTCTCCAACCGCGAGGTGGTGATCGCGCTCGCGCTCGCCGGTCTCGTCAACGCCGCGATGGTGATGATGGCCGCCGCCGCCTTCCACTCCGGCCACCCCGAGGTCGCCGAGATCGAGACCGCGTATCACACCCTCACGCCGCTTCTGGGCGGCGCGGCGGCGGGGATCTTCCTGTTCTCGCTGATCGCTTCGGGGGTGTCGTCGTCGGTGGTCGGCACGATGGCGGGGCAGATGATCATGCAGGGCTTCGTCGGCTTCCGCATCCCGATCTGGCTGCGCCGCCTGATCACCATGGCGCCGGCGTTCGCGATCGTCGCAATGGGGGTGGACGCCACCCGCGCGCTGGTGATGAGCCAGGTGGTGCTGAGCTTCGCCCTGCCCGCGCCGATGCTCGCGCTGGTGTGGTTCACCGGCCAGCGCCGGATCATGGGCGCCTACGCCAACGCCAAGCGCACCCAGGTCGCCGCGATCGTCGGCTGCGTGCTGGTGCTGTGCCTCAACTTCGTGTTGCTCGGCGAGGCCTTCGGCCTCGCCTGATCAGCCGCCCTCGCGGACGCGCCGCGCGTCGTAGGCCTTGAGGTGGAGATTGGCGAGGCGGAGGATCGGCGCGCCCGCGCCGTTGGTCCCCTCGCGCAGCAGCGCGCCGAGGATGTGATCGGCCTCGGTCGCCGCGCCACGTTCGACGTCGCGCAGCATCGAGGCCATCAGCGCCGATTTCGGGTTGGCGAGGATTCCCCGGCTCTGCTCGACCATCGCCGCGCCGGGCGGGAAGCCCTTCGCCGCCGCGATCGCGCAGCACTCGTCGAAGAGGTCGAGCACGACGTCGCCGCCTCCGGCGGTGACGATGTCGCCCACCGACGCGCGCATCAGGCAGGTGATCCCGGCGCAGGCGGCGATGAACACCCACTTCTCCCACATCTCCTGGGTGATCGCGGGCGAGATCCGCAGCGCGAACCCGGCGTCGGCGAGCGCGCTCTCGACCCGCGCGATCTTCTCCGACTGCGGGTCGTCGCGGTCGCCGCAGACGAGATTGTGGGCGTCGTTGAAGTGGCCGATGCGGCCCTCGGCATCGCGCGCCACGGAAATCTGGCACAGCCCGCCGAGCACCCGCGCCGGGCCGAACGCGGCGTCGAGCGCGGCGATGTGGGCCATGCCGTTGAGAAGCGGCAGCACCAGCGTCTCCGGCCCCATCGCCGGAGCGAACCCGGCGATCGCGCCGTCGAGGTCGTAGGCCTTGCAACTCAAGAGAACGAGATCGACCGGACCGGCCATCGCCGCGTCGGTGACCACCGGCGGCGCCGGGTGATGGAAATCGCCGAAGGGGCTGCGGATCGCGAGGCCGGTCTCGGCCAGCTCGGCGGCGCGGTTGGGCCGCACCAGAAAGACCACGTCGCGCCCCGCTTCGAGCAACCGCCCGCCGAAATACCCGCCGATTCCGCCGGCGCCCACCACCAGTATCCGCATCGTCGCCTCCCTGTCGGTCCGAGGCGAAAAGCCTAAGCTGCGCACCGGGAAAAGCCAATCATTGACTGGACCGCTCCCCCCTTTGCTTTAGAATGCGCTGGGGATGGACCTCCGGAGTGGATGATGGAATTCGACGTGGGAACGCGCCTCAAGGTGGTGCGCGAAGCCGCCGGGCTGTCGCAGCGCGAGCTGGCGCGCCGTGCGGGCGTCACCAACGGCACGATTTCGCTGATCGAGCAGAACCGCAACAGCCCGTCGGTGGCGAGCCTGCGCAAGGTGCTCGAAGGCCTGCCGATGACCCTCTCCGAGTTCTTCAGCCAGGAGGTCCCCGCGCCCGAGCGGATCGTCTTCACCGCCGAGGAGATGCCCGAGATCGCCTCGGAGATCGAGCGCAAGAACGAGGGCCGGGTGTCGTTCCGCCAGGTCGGCGACGCTCACAAGCACCAGCTCCAGATCCTCTTCGAGACCTACCAGCCGGGCGCGGACACCGGCCGCACGATGCTCAAGCACGAAAGCCAGGAGGGCGGCATCGTCATCTCCGGGCGGATGGAACTCACCGTCGAGGACCACAAGTACATCCTCGGCCCCGGCGATTCCTATCTTTTCGACAGCCGCCTGCCGCACCGCTTCCGCAACCCGTTCGACGAGACCTGCACCCTCGTTTCCGCCTGCACCCCGCCGTACCTCTGAGAGCGGCGCAGGTGAAAAAGGCCGGGGCGAACCCCGGCCTTTCGCGTTTCCGGATTGCCCCCCCCGGCTCAGTTCCAGGGGAGATAGGGCGCGACGAACGGCAGACCGTTCAGTAGCACCACGAAGATCGCGAGCGGGCTGACGATGCGGACGAAGAACAGCCACACCTTGGCGAGGTTGCCGAGCTTCGGATTGCCCGAGCAGAAGTCGTCCATCATCTCCTTCGGCACCACCCAACCGACGAACAGCGAGATCGCCATGCCGCCGATCGGCAGCATCAGGTTGGTCGCGAGGAAGTCCATGATGTCGAGGAAGCCCTTGCCGAACAGCGTCGCGTCGCTCCACACGCCGAGCGACAGCGACGACGGGATGCAGAGCAGGAACGCCACGACGCCCGCCCAGATCGTGCAGGTCTTGCGCTTCCAGCCGAGCTCGTCGACGAAGTAGGCGGTCACCACCTCGAGGAGCGACACCGCCGAGGTGAGCGCCGCGATCGCGAGCAGGACGAAGAACAGCGGCCCGAAGAACACGCCGCCGGTCATCTGCGCGAACACGTGCGGCAGGGTGATGAAGGTGAGGCCCGGACCCGCCGCCGGGTCGAGACCGAAGGCGAACACCGCGGGCAGGATCATCACGCCCGCCATCACCGCGATCAGGGTGTCGAGCGACACCACGGTGAAGCCGGATTCCACCACGTCGGTATCGCGCGAGAGATACGAGCCGTAGGTGATGATCGTGCCCATGCCGAGCGAGAGCGAGAAGAACGCCTGGCCGAGCGCGTCGATGACGGTCTGGAAGGTGACCTTGCTCCAGTCCGGCGTGGTGAAGAAATCCCAGCCCGCGCCCGCACCCGGCAGGGTGAGCGAGCGGATGCAGAGGATCACCACGAGGCCGAACAGCGCCGGCATGAGAATGCGGCTGGAGCGTTCGAGGCCCTGGTTGACACCGCCGATGACGACGAACACGGTGAGCGCGGTGAACGCGCCCGCCCACAGCACCGGCTCGACCGGATCGCTGATGAAGCCGGTGAACATGCCGCCGAGCGCCTTGTCGTCGGTGGTGGCGAGCAGGCCCGAGGCGCTCTTGAAGATGTACGCGAGCGTCCACCCGGCGACGACGACGTAATAGGACAGGATCACGAACGCGGTGATGATCCCCGCGTAGCCGATCAGCGGCCACCACTTACCGCCCTGCAAGCGCTTGATCGCACCCACCGGATTGCGCTGGGTGGAGCGGCCGATGACGAGTTCGGCCATCAGCACCGAGAAGCCGATGGTCGCGACGATCGCAAGATAGATCAGAAGGAATCCGCCGCCGCCATTCGCCCCCGCGACGTACGGAAACTTCCAGATGTTGCCGAGGCCGATCGCCGATCCGGCCGCCGCCATGACGAATCCGAATTTCGACGACCAATTGCCACGTGCCTGCATAGGTCAGTCCTCCGATAGGTTTCTTGTTGTTTTTCTAACATTTTTGGGATCAGCCGCGGGCACCCTACCCCCAGGGTTGCACCGCAGAACCCGCCGGTTGCGGGAAGCGGGCAGGAATCACCGATTCCCCGGCAACTGTCAAGCCGGTATGTCTAAAAAACAGGCACGATTGAACAAAAATTTCGCACCTTGCGTGCTGCAAGACGCAACCTTGCGCGCCCCGCGCCGCCCACGCAAGCCCGCTGCTCCAACGGGTGGCACACCCGCAAAAATCCGCCCCGTTGCGCCGCTTGCCGGGGGTTTTCATAAAGCTCGGGTTGACACTCCCCCGGAGGCGCGCACATAACCGGTAAGTGTCATAAAAATTACATAAAAACTTAATCTGCCTGTAACGCTCAGGCGAACGCGGAGGAACCAATGCTCAAGCGCATCATCCCAGTCGCCGTCGCGATGTGTATGGCCCTGCCGTTGGCGGCGCACGCCGCCGACTACCCGAACGGGCCGGTGACGATCGTCGTCCCGTCGAAGGCGGGCGGCTCGACCGACGCCACCGCGCGGCTGTTCATCATCGCCGCGAAGAAATTCTGGCCCGACGCCGAGTTCGTGGTGAAGAACGTCGGCGGCTCGGGAGGACAGAAGGGCTTCGAGGAAATCGCCGACGCCAAGCCCGACGGCCAGACCATCGGCATGGTGTTCACCACCCAGGTGGTGGCGCATGTAGTCTCCAAGCGGGCGCGCTACACCCTCGACAGCTTCCACGTGATGGGCAACCTCAACGACGATCCGGAAATCGTCGTGGTGCCGCAGGACAGCGCGATCAAGTCGCTCGGCGACCTCGCCAAGGCGGCGAAGGCGAAGAGCCTCACCGTCGCGGTCAACGGCATCGGTTCCGACGACTTCATCGCCGCGCGGAAGTTCGAGGAGAACGCCGGCGTCGAGTTCAACCTCCTGCCGACCAAGGGCTCGACCGAGCAGAAGGCCGCGGTCCTCGGCGCGCACGTCGACGCGAGCTTCATGAACCTCTCGCAGATGTTCGCGCAGCACAAGGCCGGCCAGGCACGCATCGTCGCGATCCTCACCAAGGCGCGCACCAAGCTCCTGCCCGACGTGCAGACCGGCGCCGAACAGGGCTATCCGGTGGAGATGACCGCGACGCGCGGCTTCGTCGCCCCGGCGAAGACCGACCCGAAGATCCTCGCCAAGCTCGACGACCTGTTCCTCAAGATTCAGGCCGACAAGGACTTCCAGGCCGCGGCGGACAAGGACAACCAGTTCCTCCTGCCGATGACCGGACCGGAATACCTCAAGTATCTGCGTGATCTGCAGGCCGAAACCCAGCGCTACTACGACAAGAGCCCGTGGTAATGTCCCGCCGTCTCACGGAAATCCTGCTGCTCGTGGGATTCCTCGTCATCGCCGTGCTGCTTTACCGCAGCACGGCGGATTACCCGAAGTTCGTCCAGGG
>QKGW01000218.1 GCA_003250275.1 Alphaproteobacteria bacterium | reverse complement strand
CTGCGCCCTCACCGTGCTCAACATGAGCTTCCTCTCGTTCGCGATGCGCGGCATCCCGGTCGGCACCGCCTACGCGGTCTGGACCGGCCTCGGCGCGGTCGGCATCACCATCGCCGGCGTGATGCTCCACGGCGACCCGATGGGCGCGAAACGCCTCGCCTTCCTCGCCCTGATCATCGTCGGCGTGGTTGGGCTGAAGCTGGAAGCCTGAGGTTCCAGAAGAAAAAACTCCGCGGCGTGACCCGCTCCGGGCGGAGCCCGGCCATGTTTCCCCTCAGAACAGCGCGAGCTGATCGCCCGGCTGCGGCGGCGGTTTGAACAGGTCGGTGCGGAGTTTGGGATAGCCCTTGTCGAGGCCGAGTTTGCGGCAGGCGATGGCGCAGCGCTGAGCGAGGAGTTCGGCGATCGGGCCCTGGCCGCGCATCCGGTCGCCGAAGCGCGGATCGTTGAGGTTGCCGTCGCGGGTCTGACGGACGAGGGAGAGGACGCGCTCGGCGCGGTCGGGGGCGTGGCTGGCGAGCCAATCGGCGAACAGGTCTTTGACGTCGCCGGGGAGGCGCAAAAGGATGAACCCGGCGGTGCGCGCGCCCGCCTCGGCGGCGGCGGCGAGGATCGCTTCGAGTTCGTGGTCGGTGAGGCCGGGGATCATCGGCGCGGCGTTGACGCCGACCGGAACGCCCGCGGCGGCGAGCGCGCGCACCGCGTTGAGCCGCCCGGCGGGAGGCGTGGCGCGCGGCTCCATGCGCCGCGCGAGGTCGCGGTCGAGGGTGGTGATCGAGAGCGACACCGAAACCAGGCCGCGCCGCGCGAGGCTTTTGAGGATATCGAGATCGCGCATCACCATCGCCGACTTGGTGGTGATGGTGACCGGGTGGTTGAACGCCGAGAGGGTTTCGAGCACCGCGCGGGTGACGCCGAGGCGGCGCTCGACCGGCTGGTAGGGATCGGTGTTGGTGCCCATCGCGAGCGGGCGGATCGGCTTGACGCGGTAGGACGGCGCGCGCAGTTCGCGGGCGAGGAGGTGGGCGGCGTCGGGCTTGAAGAACAGCCGGGTCTCGAAATCGAGGCCGGAGGACAAGCCGAGGTAGGCGTGGCTCGGCCGGGCGTAGCAATAGGCGCAGCCGTGCTCGCAGCCGCGATAGGGGTTGAGCGAGCGGTCGAAGGGGATGTCGGGGCTGTCGTTGCGCGCGATCACGGTGCGCGCCGCGTCCTCGGAGACGGTGGTTTCGAGGGGCGGCAGGTCGGGATCGTTCCAGGATTCCCAGCCGTCGTCGGCGGGAACGCGCTCACGGCTCTCGAAACGCCCCGGGCGGTTCAGCCCGGCGCCCCGATGCGCCGCCTGCGCGACCTGCGGCTGTGCCTTAAACGGGATCTCTTCCATCCCGGCACTCTAGCGCAGGCCGGGGCGAATGAGAACAAAAAAAGAACATCAAGGCACCCCGGCGACCTGTACGCCGTCGGCGAGGCGCGCGTCGTCGAGCGCGACGAGGCCGTTGCCGCGCATGATCGTGCGGATCGCGGCGCAGTAGTCGCCGCGCCGTTCGGAATAGCGGTCGAGCGCGGCGGCGAGGTCGTAGCCCGAGGCCCCCTTCGCGCGCAGCGCGCGGAAGCGGGCGTAGGCCGGGTGGCTGTTGAGGTTGTGGACGTAGGCGCGGATCGCGCCGCGCACACTCGGGAACGTGCGCATCCGCCGCAGGGTGTCGCCCTCCTCGTTGTCCTTGGGGAGGATGCCGAGGTGGTCGTCGCTCCAAGTGTATTGCCCGAACAGCGCATTGCCCTCGCGGGCGAAGCGCGAGGTGCCCCAGCCGCTTTCCTCCGCCGCCTGGGCGAGCAGCAGCGACGGCGGCACCGCGTCGACGCGACGCTTGAGCTCATCGAGGTCGTCGGAGCCGTAGCGCTCGGCGAGGTCGGCGAGCCAGGTTTGGTCGTCGGGCTCGAGCGGGATGCCCTTGCCGACCGCCCAGCGGATGTCGAGCAGACGCTCGCGGTCGCGCACGACGTCGTCGTTGACCGACAGCGCGATC
>QKGW01000230.1 GCA_003250275.1 Alphaproteobacteria bacterium | reverse complement strand
TGGCTGATCAACCGCGAGAGCCGCCTCAAGGACGGCGGCATCGTCGGCATCCGCACCGACGTCACCGAGCTCAAGCGCCGCGAGACCGAACTCGAAAAGCTGAAGTCGCGCTACGAGCTGATCCTCGGCGCGGCGGGCGACGGCATCGTCGGGCTCGACGACAAGGGCCGGGTGCGCTTCGTCAACCCGGCGGCGGCGGCGATGCTGAAGACGGAGGCCGCCGGCCTCAACAAGCGCCCGGTCGCGGCGGCGATGGGCGCCGACGGACTGCCCGCGTTCCCGCTCGCAGGCACCCAGGCGCGCGAAGGCGAACTCGTCTGCACCCGCGCCGACGGCAAGACCTTCACCGCCGAGTTCATCCTCACCCCGATGGTCGAGGACGGCCGCTTCGCCGGCGCGGTGCTGGTGTTCCGCGACATCTCCCTGCGCAAGCGCTACGAAGCGAGCCTCGCCAACCAGCAAAAGACCCTCGAACAGCAGGTCGCTGCGCGCACCCGCGAACTCTCCGCCGAAATCGCCGGGCGTATCCGCCTCGACCAGGCGCTGGAGGAGAGCCGCAACCGCCTGCTCGGCATCACATCGAGCCTGTTCGAAGGGGTGCTGCTGGTCGACGGCTTCGGCGTGATCGTGTTCGCCAACCCCTCGGCGCACCGCTGGCTCGGCGCGGAGGTGCTGCTCGAACGCCTCGTCGACGAGGTATTCCAGGTCGAGCGCGACGACAAGCCGGTGGCGTTCGAGGCCGGGCCGTTCCACGCGGTGATCGCCGACGGCATGATGCTCTCCGACGACGACGCCGCCTTCCTCACCGCCGACGGCCGCCGCATCGCGGTCGCCTACGGCGCGGCCCCGCTCGAGGAAACCGGGCGGCGGCGCGTCGCGGTGATCAGCTTCCGCGGCATCGAGGCGCTCAAGGCGGCGCAGCGCGAGGCGCTGCAGGCCTCGCGCCTCGCCTCGGTGGGGCAGCTCGCCGCGGGCGTCGCGCACGAGATCAACACCCCGATCCAATACGTCGGCGACAATCTGCGCTTCATCCAGGACACCTTCCCCGGCCTCGCCTCGGCGTGCGCCGAGGTGCGGTCGCGCTACCCCGACGCGATGGACATCCTCAAACGCCACGGCATCGAGGAGGCGTTTGCCGAATACCCGGACGCGATCGACCAGGCGCTTCACGGCGTCGGCCACGTCACCCACATCGTGCGCTCGATGAAGGACTTCTCGCACCCCGGCAGCGGCGCCAAGATCGGCACCGACATCAACGCCGCGATCGATTCGACGATCACCGTCTGCCGCAACGAGTGGAAGCACGTGGCGAAGATGACCACCGATCTCGACCCCGGCCTACCGAAGATCCTCTGCTTCCCCTCCGACATCCACCAGGTGCTGCTCAACCTCGTGGTCAACGCGGCGCACGCGATCGGCGACCGGCCCGAGGGCGGTCAGGGCGAAATCCGCATCTCCACCCACTTCGACGGAGACTGGATCGAGATCCGCGTCTCCGACGACGGACCCGGCGTGCCGAAGGCGCTACGCGACCGCATCTTCGACCCCTTCTTCACCACCAAGGGAGTCGGCAAGGGCACCGGCCAGGGGCTCTCGATCTGCCAGGATATCGTGGTCAAGAAGCACGGCGGCAAACTCTACCTCGACGACACCGCCTCGCAGGGCGCGACCTTCGTCATACGCCTGCCGATGGGCTGACCCCGCCCCTCGCGTGGAGGGGCGGGGCTCGGCGCTCAGGCGGCGCGCACGCCGTTGAGGAAGGTCTCGACCAGCCCGCGCAGCCCGACCGCCTCCTGAGAGAGCGCGCGGGACGCCGAGAGGACCTGCTGCGACGCCGCTCCGGTCTCGCCCGCGGCTTGGCTGACGCCGACGATGTTGCTCGAGATTTCGTGCGTGCCCGCCGCTGCCTGCTGGACGTTGCGGGCGATCTCGTTGGCTGCGGCGGCCTGCTGCTCGACCGCCGAGGCGATCGCGGCGGACACTTCGCTGACCTCGCCAATGCGCGCGACGATCCCCTCGATCGCGGTGACCACGTGCGTGATCGCCTTCTGCACCGATTCGATCTGCTGACCGATCTCGTCGGTGGCCTTGGCGGTCTGGTTGGCGAGGTTCTTGACCTCGCCCGCGACGACGGCGAAACCCTTACCTGCCGCACCCGCGCGCGCCGCCTCGATCGTCGCGTTGAGGGCGAGCAGGTTGGTCTGGCTCGCGATGTCGGTGATCAGGCTGACCACCGCGCCGATCCGCGTGGAGTCCTCCGCCAGCCCCTTGACCAGTTCGTCGGTGCGCTCCGCCTCCGATGCGGCGGCGCTAGAGGCGTCGTGCGCCTGGGAGATCCGCCGCGCGATCTCGCCGATCGACGCGGACAGTTCCTCGGCGGCGGTGGCGACGGTCTGCACGCTTGCCGAGGCCTGCTCGCTCGCGCTCGCCACGGCGCCCGACTGCTGGCTGGTCTGCTCCGCGCTCGCCGACAGCGACTGCGCGGTAGCGTCCATTTCGGTGCAGGCCTCGGCGACGATGCCGAGCGCGCTCGAAACCCGCGCATCGAACTCCCGGGTGAGGGCTTCGATCGCCTCGGTGCGCTGCTCCCGCTCGGCGCGGTGCGCCTCCTGCTCGGCGGCGAGGCGGTCGGCCTCGATCGCATTGGCCTTGAACACCTTGACAGCGCCCGCCATCCGGCCGATCTCGTCGCGACGGTCGTCGGCGGGAACGTCGATGCTCTTGTCGCCCTCGGCGAGGCGCAGCATCGCGTCCGTCATCGCCGTCACCGGCGCGGCGATCATGCGGCGCCCGATCACCACCGAGAGCCCCGCGCCGAGCACCAGCCCGGTTGCGAGCACCGCCGCGAGGAACGTCACCTGACCGCGGAAGAACGCCGCGCGGGCCGCGATCACCTCGTCCATCGCGGCAACGTTCTTGCCCACGGTCTGCTCCACGCTGGTGCCGAATGCGCGGCGGTTGGCGCGGTTGACGTCGTTGTTGCCGTAGGTAGCCGCCGCCGCCGCGCCCTGCGTCCGGGCGAGGCGCACGGTTTCGGTGCGGTACTCGGCGAACTCCTTGGCGGGACGCTCCACGTCGGCTTCGAACACGCCGATCAGATCCTCGGGAACGCTCGTCTTCCACTCCGCGATGTTCTTCTGCATCCGTTCGAGATTGGCGAGCAGCGGTTTGGCGAACTTTTCGACCTCGTCCGCCGACCGCGCGAGGTAGATGCCGCGGGAATCCATCACCACCGCGTAGATCAGCCCATTGACCCGCTCGGCGTACACCGCGCGGTTGCCTCGGTTGGAGAGTTCACTGATCTTGGTATCGTAGACGTTCAACCCATACAGGCCGATTGCACCGATCACGACGCCGACCAGGCACAACAGCGTCGCGATTACACTTACCTTTCCGAATATCGACAGATTTCGCATCACAAGCTTTCCTTGACATGTACCGCTCCGGAGGACGCAACGCCTCCGGTGGTGAGGTGAAAATCCCGATACCGGATTTCGAGAGTGGCTACCCCCAACTGCCCGGACACCGAACATCGATCACGGTCCGGGGCGGCGGGCATCCCTACGCCGATCGCCCCGACTCGTCACAGCAAGCAAATTTAAAAATCTCTCAACTTCCCTGGAACCTCCTGCACGACTTCGCCAATAACGGCCCGCGCGCGACGCCCGCTATTTCATTTGAATTTCACGGTGATATATTGATTATTAGGAAAATTGGCAGAACTCTCCCTTTCGCATGTACCGGAGGGTGCATACGAGAAAACGGCCTTACCAGCCCTTCCCAACAACATGCGTAGGTTCAGCCCGAACGCTCAGGCCGATGGCGGACAGGGGTTACAGCTATTCCGAGAATATCGTTATTCAGCCAGATCTCCTTCCTCCCGAGACCGGATATTACTTCGTATTCTCACAACATAAACTCTGATAACGGGCTACATTTACACCGAAAACAGGAATGGTCAAGACTTCCCGCACAACGAAATTATCGTCTTCCACGCCCCTGGGCCGGTCGGGCGACGTCCCGGGACCCGGGCCCGCAGGCCGACGCGCGATGGATGACTGCCGCCGGGATCTCCACAAAAAGGAGCCAGATGCGATGAGCCTCGACGCGGAAGCAGACATCGTTCCCGATTTCAGAGACAGACTTTCGCTTTTGATCGGCAACGAGGATCCCTTCGGATGGGCCAAACGGGTCGGCATCCCGAGCAGCACCTTCGACCGTATCTGGAATTCCGGCACCACGCCCAAGGCACCGCATCTGGTCCGGATTTCCCAAGCCACGGGTGTGTCCATCGACTGGCTGCTCACCGGCCGCCGCGGCGGGGCGCAAGAGGGCGTGCCCGAAGGGACGCCGCACGATTTCGTCCCGATCCCCTGGCTCCGGATCCCGGGCGCGGACACGATCGCGCGCGGCCTCGCGATCGGGCGCCTCGCCCTCGACCGCAACTGGCTGCGCCGCGCCGGCTGCCCGCAAGCCGAAACGGTAGCAATGGCGACGGCGGTGGGCGACAGCATGGAGCCGACCATCCGCGACGGCGACCTTCTGCTGGTCGACACCGGCATCGCCGATTTCCGCGACGATGCGATCTACCTGCTGGCGCTCGGCGAGACCTTCCGCGTCAAGCGCGTGCAGCGCCTGCTCAACGGCTCGGTGGTGGTGAAGTCCGACAACCCCGCCTACGCCGTCGAAACCCTCTCGCCCGAGCAGGCCGCGGAGACCAACTGCCTCGGCCGGGTGCGGTGGATCGGGCGGGTCTGCTGACCCCCTGTCGCCCGGTCTTCCCTGCCCCTACCTAATAGCCGGGAAAAATCAACCGGAGGGCAGGCACGATGACCGCAACCAAAACCCGGCGCGAAACCGACTCGATGGGCGCCATCGAGGTCGCCGCGGATCGCTACTGGGGGGCGCAGACCGAGCGCTCGCTGCACCACTTCCACATCGGCAACGACCGCATCCCGCTCGAAATCATCCGCGCCCAGGCGCTGATCAAGCTCGCGAGCGCGCGCGCCAACCGCGACCTCGGCAAGCTCCCGGCGGAGAAGGCGGCTCTGATCGAAGAGGCGGCGCGCGAGATCCTCGACGGCAAGCTCGACGGCCACTTCCCCCTGCACGTGTGGATGACCGGCTCGGGCACGCAATCGAACATGAACGTCAACGAGGTGATCTCGAACCGCGCGATCGAGATCGCGGGCGGCGTGGTCGGCTCGAAAACCCCGATCCACCCCAACGACGACGTCAACAAGTCGCAATCGTCGAACGACGCCTTCCCCACCGCGATCACCATCGCCGCCGCGCTGATGCTCCACGGCCACACCCTGCCCGCCCTCGCGCGCCTGCGCGACGGCCTCGCAGCCAAGGCGGAGCTATGGAAGGACATCGTCAAGATCGGCCGCACCCACCTCCAGGACGCGGTGCCGATGACCCTCGGGCAGGAATTCTCCGGCTACGCCGCGATGCTCGACGACAACATCTCGCGCGTCGACTTCGCCCTCGCCGGGCTGATGCGCCTCTGCCTCGGCGGCACCGCCCTCGGCACCGGCATCAACGCGCCCGCGGGTTTCAAGGAGAAGGCGGTGGCCGAGATCGCCACGCTCACCGGCCTGCCGTTC
This sequence comes from Alphaproteobacteria bacterium, assembly GCA_003250275.1. Lineage (GTDB taxonomy): Bacteria > Pseudomonadota > Alphaproteobacteria > Rhodospirillales > Rhodospirillaceae > Oleispirillum. The sequence continues at coordinate 2,213 of QKGW01000230.1, read as the reverse complement.
ACCCCCGCGCCGAACCTCTTCGCCGCGATGGGCGCGCACGACGCGATGGTGATGGCCTCGGGCACCCTGCGCACCCTCGCGGTATCGCTCTACAAGATCGCCAACGACATCCGCCTGCTCGCCTGCGGCCCGCGCGCGGGGTTCTTCGAACTCGAACTCCCCGCCAACGAGCCGGGCTCGTCGATCATGCCGGGCAAGGTCAACCCGACCCAGTGCGAGGCGATGGCGATGGTCGCCTGCCAGGTGATGGGCCTCGACGTCGCGGTCGGCATGGGCGGCGCGGGCGGCATCCTCGACATGAACGTCTACAAGCCGCTGATCGGCTTCAACGTGGTCGAGAGCGCGCGGATGCTCGGCGATTCGATGGACGCCTTCGACCGCTTCTGCGTCGCCGGGATGAAGGCGAACGAAAAGAAGCTCGCCGCCACGGTGAACCAGTCGCTGATGCTCGTCACCGCGCTCTCGCCGGTGATCGGCTACGACAAGGCCGCCGAGATCGCGCACCACGCGTACGAGCACGACACCACCCTCAAGGACGCCGCGCTCGCGCTCGGCTACGTCACCGCCGAGGAGTTCGACCGCGTGGTGGTCCCCGCCGCGCTGGTCTGAGCCCATCGCTTGACAACCCCGCGAGCGCGGGCGGATGCTTTCTTCGTCGGAAATGCCGATCGGGGGATGCGTCATGGCCGAAAGCTTCGCGGGGTTGTCCTACGACCGCCTGCTCAGGCTGTTTTCCAGCGACGTCGGCTCGGTGCCGGCGCTGGTCTGGCGCGCCGATCTGGTCAAGAACGAGATCGAGTTCCTCACCGACCACGCGATTCCCGGCCTCGAAGAGAGCATTCCGCGCCTGCTCCAGGATCAGGCGGGCGGCGACGCGATTCTCGCGGCGCAGGACCGCGCCGCCTTCGCCCGCTTCCACGAACGCCTGCGCCAGCGCCAGCCGGTTTCCGAGGTGTTCCGCGCGCACGGCTCCGACGGCCTGATGCGCTGGCTGCTGCTCCTCGGGATGCCCGACCCGGAGCAGACCTTCTGCTACCTCGGCCTGCTCGCCGACTGCACCGGTCTCGCCAACGGCATCCTTCAGCGCGGCACCGAGACCGGGTTGTCCGGCCACGTCGAGCTGTTCGACAACCCGGTGTTCATGGTCGACACCGGCACCCGCCGCGTTTCCGCCGCCAACCGCGCGGCGCGGCACGCCTTCGGCCTCGACCCCGCCGACGGCGCGGTCGACCTCTCGCAGCTGTTCGCCGGAAACTCCGACGCCTACCTCCGCGACATCTACGAGCGCCTGCTGTTCACCCGCGCGTGGAACGGCATCCTCACCCTCCAGGGCGCGGACGGCAGCCCGCAGGTGTGCCTCGCGCGGGTGCGCGCCTACGACCGCGACGGCGGCAACCACCTGTGGTTCTCGCTGAGCCCGCGCCAGACCGGGCGCGACGCCGACTTGCCGCCGCCCGCGCCGCCCGCGCCCGGCCTCGCCGCGCACCTCGCCGCGGCGGAGGACGTGCGGGCGATGCTGCTCGCCCTGCTCGACCACGAGGCCGGGCGGGCGGACGCGGTGATGCTGTCGCAGATCTTCATCGCCGAAGGCCGGGTGGTGGTGACCGGCGTCGGCAAGCCGTTCGAGAGCGTCGGCGAGGCCGACAGCCACCCCTACCCCGGCTCGATCGCCGAGAACATGGTGCTGTTCGAGCTCGACCACGTGATCGTCGGCGACACCACCAAGAGCATCAAGCCGATCGACTGGGCGCTGTTCATCCCCAAGGGCATCCGTTCCTACGTCGCGCTGCCCTACTTCGTCGGCGGGATTCTGCGCGAGGTGGTGATCTTCTGCGCCACCCGCCCGCACGCCTTCGACGAAGCCGACGTCGCCCGCTACGCCGGGCTCGCCGCCGGTCTGTGGGCGGAACTGCCGCGGGTTCTGCCGGCGCTCCGCGCGGTTACCACGCGGGGCTGACGATCTGGTCCGACCAACGTGGACTTCCCACCCCCACGTCCGGGTCCATCCAACACCCCGAAATTCCGCTTTCGAACCCTTCCGGATCGCCATAATCCTTAATTCTACCGCAGTTTGGATGGCCGCCCAGAGTGGCTGGACCAGATACCCATTCCGCTTGGCTCCGCCCGTTGGGGTGGGATAGTCTCTGGTTGAGACCGTGGAGGGACGGCCTCACCGCCGGTTCACTGGTTGGACCACAGGGGAGGGGCGTTGC
>QKGW01000312.1 GCA_003250275.1 Alphaproteobacteria bacterium | reverse complement strand
GGTTTACCGGTACGGTGCGCGTCGACCCGCTCTTCCAGACCGAGGATCCCGCGCGCGTCTCGGGCGCGAGCGTGACTTTCGAGCCCGGCGCCCGCACCGCCTGGCACACCCATCCGCTGGGGCAGACGCTGATCGTGACCGCCGGTTTCGGCCGGGTGCAACGGGAAGGCGGCCCGATCGAAGAGATCCGCCCGGGCGACGTGGTGTGGTTTCCGCCGGGGGAGAAGCACTGGCACGGCGCGTCTCCGACGATGGCGATGACCCACATCGCGATCCAGGAACGGCTCGATGGATCGGTGGTCGAATGGCTCGAAAAAGTCTCCGACTCCGATTACGGGGGCTGAGTAGATGACGGCATCACCGCAGCGGCAACGGATGAAACGGGCTTCGGCGCGTTGGACCGCCGCTGCGGCGATGCTGCTGAGCGTCTCAGGCATGAGCGAAGGGCGCGCCGGGGATGACAACGCGAAGACCGAGGCATACCCGATGAAGATCCGAATCATCGTCAATGGCCGGGAAGCCACACGCCGGTCGCGCGGGATTTTGCCGCCTTGATGCCGTTGAAGCTCACCCTGAAGGATTACGCGTCCACCGAGAAGGTGAGCGACCTTCCGCGGTCCTTGAAGCAGGCCGGGGCTCCGTCGGGCTACGATCCGTCGGCCGGAGACATCACCTACTACGCCCCGTGGGGCAATCTCGCGATCTTCTATCGCGATTTCGGCTATGCGAGCGGCCTGATCCGCCTCGGGACCATCGACACCGGCATCGACGCCTTGAACCAGTCGGGGGCACTGCCGACGACGATCGAGCTGATGTCCCCGTAACGTGCCGCCACCAAGGCCGCCGAGATCGCGTTGCGCGAAGGTTGCCTGGTTTGCACCGATCATGGCCCCTCCCGAAACGCGGATGGGGCCCTCCGCTCAGCGGGCGGAAACCTGGCTCAGATTCCGGATGTCGCGCATCGGCGGCGCGCCGAACAGACGGCTGTATTCCCGATTGAACTGGGAGGGGCTTTCATAGCCGACCTCGAACGCGGCGGTGGTCGCGTCCATGTGCTCGGCGAACATCAGCCGCCGCGCCTCGCTCAACCGCATCTTCTTCTGGAACTGCAGCGGGCTCATCGCCGTCATCGCGCGGAAATGGTTGTGGAACGCGGAAACGCTGAGCCCGACCCGCCCCGCGAGATCCTCGACCTTGAACGGCTTGTGGAAGTTGACCTTGAGCCAGTCGATCGCGCGGGCGACCTGATAGCCGTGGTTCTCGATGGAAACGATCTGGCGCAGGCGGCCGCCCTGCTCGCCGGTCAGCAAGCGGTAGAAGATTTCCTGCTTGATCAGAGGGGCGAGAGCGGAAATGTCGTGCGGCGCATCGAGCAGCGCGACGAGGCGCTGGAATGCATCGCGCAACGGCGCCGACAACCCGCTGACCGCGAGCCCGCGACGGTCGTGAGGCGCGCGTGCGGGCGGCTGCGCGAGGCCGAGCATGAGCTGGGCGATGGCGTGCAGGTCGAGGTCGAGCGTCAGCCCGAGATACGGAGCCTCCGGGCTGGCCTCGAGGATTTGCGCCGTGACCGGGAGATCGAGCGATGTGACCAGATAGCGGTGAGCGTCGTAGACGTACGCTTCGTCCCCCAGGAGGAGACGCTTGCTCCCCTGCCCGATCAGGCACACGCACGGCGAAATCACGTAACTCGTCGGCTCGGTCGGAGTTTCCCAACGGTGAAAGGTCAAGCCGGGAATCTGGGTATCGAGGCGGTTCGTACCGGGAGTCCATTGGGCAATCGTATCCGCAAGCGACGACGGCGCGGCCTGTCCGCTCGCCGGCTGCACGTTTTGTTCGAATTCCATGGCGTTCCGTTCTTCCAATGCCGTCGGTTCCTTCGCAGCGTCGCATCCAATATCGCCACGTCTCCTGGGCGAGGCAACCCATTCTCCCGCCGATATGTAGGATTGGGCAAAAAACCGACAGGATCGAGCTACCGGTCTCCCGGCATCGACGCCTACCTTCGATCACGTGCAACGACGGCGGAACGACTCATGTGCCGTTGCCGCGCGCATCGATTTGCCAAGGAGGCGGGAAACATGGACGAGAACCGCACAATCGAACCGGCGGCGACGCCGCAGGACAACCGCGACGTCGGACGCCGGGATCTTCTGAAACTCACCGGAGCGGGCCTCGCCGCGCTCGGCGCGGCGTCCGTCGCCAGCACTCCGGCACTTGCCCAATACAACGCTGCCTGGGACAAGACCTTTCCCAAGAGTGACCGCGTCGATCAGCGCAAGGTGTCCTACACCAACCGCCTGGGCATCCTTCTTGTCGCCGATCTTTACCTCCCGAAGGGGCTCGACCGCTCGCAGCGTCATCCCGCCCGGGCTCTACGCGCAGACGATGGCCGAGCGCGGCTTCGTCACGCTCGCGTTCGACGCCTCGTTCAACGGCGAGAGCGGAGGACAGCCGCACTTCATCTCGTCGCCGGACGTGTTCGTCGAGGACTTCCTCGCGGGGGTCGATTTCCTCGGCAGCCAGCCGATGGTCGACCGCGCGCGTATCGGCGTCCTCGGCGTGTGCGCGAGCGGCGCGTTTTCCCTCGCCGCGGCGCAGATCGATCCGCGCATCAAGGCAGTCGCCACGGTCAGCATGTACGACATGGGCGGCGCGATGCGCGAAGGCCTTCACAAGACGATGACCGACGCCGACCGGCGCAAGGCGCTCGCGGGCGTCGCCGAGCAGCGTTGGGCGGAATTCGACGGCGCGCCGGTGCGCTACAACGCCCTGCCCGAGACGATCGACGCCAACACCGATCCGGTGACCCGCGAATTCTTCGCGTACTACCGGATGCCGCGCGGACGGCACCCGCGTTCGACCACGGCGATCTCGGCGACCAGCATGAGTTCGTTCTATCAGTTCCGCCCGTTCGAACACCTCGACGCGATCTCGCCGCGCCCGGTCCTGCTGATCGCGGGCGAGAACGCCCATTCGCGTTATTTCACCGAGGACGCGTTCGCCGCGGCAGCGGAACCGAAGACGCTCCACATCGTGCCCGGAGCCGGGCACGTCGACCTCTACGATCGCGTCGAACTCATTCCGTGGGATGCGCTGCAAGCCTTCTTCGACCGGCATCTCGCCTGAGCGTTGTTCCGAACCGACCCGACGAAAACCAGCACGAAAGGATAAGGACGATGAAAAAGCTGAATCTCTCTCTACTGGCTCTCGCCGCGTTCGCCGCCGGTGCAGTGGCGACGCCCGCCCTCGCGGCCGACGGGCAAACGCTGATGCGCTCCGGAACCCAGGCCTCGATCAAGGGACCGGCGGACTGGTTCACCGGCGACGTGCGGATCGACCCGCTCTTCCCGTCGAACGAAACCGCGCACTATTCGGGCGCGTACGTCACCTTCGAACCCGGCGCGCGCTCGGCGTGGCATCTTCATCCCGCCGGGCAGCACATCGTCGTCACCTCGGGCGTCGGCCGCACCGGCACGGAGGACGGCAAGGTCGTCGAAATCAAGGCCGGCGACGTGCTCTGGTGCCCGCCCGGAATCAACCACTGGCACGGCGCCGCCCCCACCACCGGCATGACCCACCTCGTCATCACCGGTTCCCTCAACGGCAAGAACGTCGTCTGGGGCGAGAAGGTCACCGACGCGCAGTACAACGGCAAGTGAGGAGACGACAATGAGCGCTACGAAACGCGCACTGATCGCCGTCGCGGTTGCATTCACGTTCGGTGCCGCCGTGTTTTCGAAAGCACAAGCCATGGATAACGTACAGTCCCTCGACGCGAGGCAGCAGAGCATCATCCCGATCGCGGCGTTCACCGCCAGCGGCGAAATCGACAGGCTCAAGCCCGCGTTGCAGAGCGGCCTCGACGCCGGTCTGACGATCAACGAAATCAAGGAAATCCTGGTGCAGCTCTATGCCTACGCCGGATTTCCGCGCAGCCTGAACGGCCTGTCGGCGTTCTCCGCGGTTCTCGACGAGCGCAAGGCGCGAGGACTCGCCGACGAGGTCGGCAAGGACGCGAGCCCGATCCCGCCCGGCCT
>QKGW01000331.1 GCA_003250275.1 Alphaproteobacteria bacterium | reverse complement strand
CGCGGCCTCGGGGCGGTCGCGGAAGCGCGCCAGCGCGAGCATTCCGGCGACGACGCCCGCCAATCCGTCGTAGTTGCCGCCGTGCGGCACCGAATCGAGGTGCGAGCCGATCACCACCGGCGCTTCGGTGCGCGCGTCGCCGGGTAGGCGCATCCAGAGATTGGCGTAGGCATCGGCTTCGGTGGCGAAGCCGAGTTCGGCGGCGAGCGCCGCGATTTTGTCGAGCGCGGCGGTCTCGCCCGCGGCGTAGGCCTCGCGCGTCACCCCCGGCGGATCGGCGGAAAGGGCGGCGATTTCGGTGAAGATGCGCTCGGCGAGGCGTTCGGAAAGGTCGCTCATGCGCCCACCCCGCCGTGCTCGATCGACCAGCGCACCGGATCGGCGTCGAACGCGCGGAGCATGTCCGCCTGCGCGGCGGAGAGGCCGCCGCCCGCTTCGAGCGCGGCGTGCAGCGCCCGCCAATCGGTGAGCGCGTGGAGGGTGAGGCCCTGCGCGGCGATGCGCTGCGCGGTCTCGGGGTAGAGGGCGAACTCCATCAGCACCAGGATGTCCTCGACCCGCGCGCCGGTCTGGCGCAGCGCGGTGGCGGCGGCGATCTTCGAGACGCCGTCGGTGGTGATGTCGTCGACGAGGAGCGCGCGCGGCGTCTCGGGCAGGCGGCCCTCGACCTGGGCGCGGCTGCCCCAGCCGATCGGGCGCTTGCGCAGGTACGACATCGGCAGCCCGAGGCGCTCGGCGAGCCACGCGGCGAAGGCGATGCCGGAATTCTCGACCCCGACGACGACGTTGAAATCCTGCTTCGCGGCGACTTCGCGCATCGCCTGCGCGGCGAGGTTCATCGTCTCGTTGCGCGCCGCGACGTCGGACATCAGCACGCGCGCGTCGATGTAGACCGGGCTCGCCCAGCCGGAGGTGTAGAAGAACGGCTGGTCCGCGGCGACGTGCACGGCGCCGAGATTGGCAAGGATCTCGGCGAAGCGGGCCGAGGCGGATTCCGAAACGATCATCGAGGCTGGCCTCCGAGGGAAACTCCCAATGTAGGCAGCCGCTTCGCCGCGGGGAAGCGGGATTTTCGCGATTGGATCGTTTCCAGGGTTTCGCGCGTTCCCCTCCCGAAAGCGGAGATTGAACATGCCCGGATTTCCCTTCCGCCGCCGCGCGCCGGAGGCGCACGGCATCCTGCAACCCGGACGCAACGTCTGGCGGGTTTCGCGCGCCGCCCGCGCCGCGATGCTGATCGACGCCGCGCCCTATTTCGCCGCGGCGCGGGCGGCGATGCGCGAGGCGCGGCAGAGCATCCACATCGTCGGCTGGGATCTCGACGGCGAAACCCGTTTCCACGGTGCGGACGGCCCGGACGACGGCCTGCCCGCCGATCTCGGCCCGTTCCTCGCGGAGTTGGTGCGCCGCCGCCCGGAGCTGAAGGTGCGGCTGCTGCTGTGGGATCACGCGCTGTTCTCGGTGCTGCAGCGCGACCTCGTGCCGAACTACGCCTGCCTGTGGGACGCGCCCAAGCCGATCGAGATCTGCCTCGACGACGTGCTGCCGATCGGCGCGTGCCACCACCAGAAGATCGTGGTGGTCGACGGACGGGTGGCGTTCTGCGGCGGCATCGACCTTACCCGGAGGCGCTGGGACACCCCCGAGCACCTGCCCGACGATCCGCGCCGCGTCGATCCCTCAGGCGAGAGCTACCCGCCGTTCCACGACGCCCATCTCGCGGTCGACGGCGAGGCCGCGCGCGACCTCGCCGAACTGGTGCGGCAGCGCTGGAACCGCTCCGCTTGCGAGCACATGCCGCGCCTCGAAGCGGCGGAGGGCCCCGACCCGTGGCCCGCCGGGCTCGAACCCGAATTCCGCGATATTCCGGTCGGCATCGCGCGCACCCGACCGCGCTTCGGCCGCGAGCGCCACATTGGCGAGGTCGAGGCGCTCTACGCCGACATGCTCGATGCCGCGCGGCATTCCCTCTACGTCGAGAACCAGTACCTCACCGCCCCCGGCTTCGCCGAACGGTTGGCGGCGAACCTGCG
>QKGW01000431.1 GCA_003250275.1 Alphaproteobacteria bacterium | reverse complement strand
GACGTGGTGATGATGCTCACCCCCGACGAGCTGCAGGCCGAGATCTACAAGAACGAGCTCAAGGACAACCTCAAGGAAGGCGCCGCGCTGTTCTTCGCGCACGGCCTCAACGTCCACTTCAACCTGATCGAGCCGCGCGCCGACCTCGACGTGATCATGGTCGCGCCGAAGGGCCCGGGACACACCGTGCGCGGCGAATACCTCCGCGGCGCGGGCGTGCCGTGCCTCGTCGCCGTGGCGCAGGACGCCTCGGGTAACGCGATGGACCTCGGCCTCTCCTACGCCTCCGCGATCGGCGGCGGCCGCTCCGGCATCATCGAGACCACCTTCCGCCAGGAATGCGAAACCGACCTGTTCGGCGAGCAGGCGGTGCTCTGCGGCGGTCTCACCAGCCTCATCCGCGCGGGCTTCGAAACCCTCGTCGAGGCCGGCTACGAGCCGGAGATGGCCTACTTCGAGTGTATGCACGAGGTGAAGCTGATCGTCGACCTGATGTACGAAGGCGGCATGGCGAACATGCGCTACTCGGTGTCCAACACCGCCGAGTACGGCGACTACGTCTCCGGCCCGCGCGTCATCGGCCCGGAGGTCAAGGCCCGGATGAAGGACGTCCTCGACGACATCCAGACCGGCAAGTTCGTGCGCGACTGGATGACCGAGTGCGCCGTCGGCCAGCCGTCGTTCAAGGCCACCCGCCGCCTCTGGGCCGAGCACCCGATCGAAGCGGTCGGCCAGAAGCTGCGCGACATGATGCCGTGGATCGCCAAGAACAAGCTGGTCGACAAGACCAAGAACTAAAACAAGGCCGGGCTCAGCCCGGACCCGCCAGGGGCCTTGGGCCCCTGGAACCCCTTTTGTCTGGTTTTCCGCGAAGCGGAGTAAGCGCGTCGCGCTGCGCAATGGTTCGATGGCGCTGCGCGCAAAAACCAAGACGAATGGGAGGTGCGGAGGGTCTGAGACCCTCCGCGACCTTTCCTTTTTACGACAGTTTTACTGACCTAATTTTCGGCAATTCGACAAAATCGATGGTCGTTTGCGGAAAAATTGTGCTTGCCAGGGCTGCGGTCATGCGTTCACATGAACGCGACGCATCTGAGAGGGCGGAAACCGCGATGACCCATCGCATCAACCACGTCGGAGTTCGGAAGGCACGGGCGATTGCCCGGGTTGCCGCCGTGCCCCAGTGGGTTCCGGCACTCTCCTCGCTTCTCCTTCTTCTTCTGGCCCTGCGACTTATCGGCCCCTGGGCGGTCTGAGGTTTGCTTCGCGCACCCGACGTTCAGGGGATAACCGGAACCCAAGCGCGCACCGCAACGGATCAGAACAGAAGATTGGAGAAATCCCCATGAGTACCGACCGAATCGCAGCCGCGGGCGACAACCAGCGCGTCGTCATCTTCGACACCACCTTGCGCGACGGCGAGCAGTCGCCCGGCGCGTCGATGAACCTCGAGGAGAAGTTGCGCGTCGCCGAAGGGCTCGAGGCGATGGGCGTGGACGTGATCGAGGCGGGCTTCCCGATCGCCTCGGTGGGCGACTTCGAGGCGGTCAAGGCGATTGCCGAGCGCTCCAAGTCGAGCGTGATCTGCGGCCTCTCGCGCGCCACCCGCGGCGACATCGCGCGCTGCGCCGAGGCGATCGCGCCCGCGCCGCGCAAGCGTATCCACACCTTCATCTCCACCAGCCCGCTGCACATGAAGTACAAGCTCCAGATGGAGCCGGAGACGGTGTTGCAGCGCGTCACCGAGAGCGTGTCCTACGCGCGCTCGCTGGTTGACGACGTCGAGTGGTCGGCGGAGGACGGTTCGCGCACCGAGCACGATTTCCTCTGCCGCTGCGTCGAGGCGGCGATCGCCGCGGGTGCGCGCACGATCAACATTCCCGACACCGTCGGCTACGCGATCCCCGAGGAATACGCCGGTCTGATCCGCATGGTGATGGAGCGCGTGCCGAACGCCGACAAGGCGATCTTCTCGGTGCACTGCCACAACGATCTCGGCCTCGCGGTCGCCAACTCGCTCGCCGCGGTCGGCGCGGGCGCGCGCCAGATCGAGTGCACCATCAACGGCCTCGGCGAGCGCGCCGGCAACGCCGCGATGGAAGAGATCGTGATGGCGCTCCGCACCCGTCAGGACGCGATGGCCTACCACACCGAGATCAAGACCGAGCACATCACCAAGATGTCGCGGATGATCTCGGCGATCACCGGCTTCGCGATCCAGCCGAACAAGGCGGTGGTCGGCGCGAACGCCTTCGCCCACGAGTCCGGCATCCACCAGGACGGGATGCTCAAGCACGCCGGCACCTACGAGATCATGACCCCCGAGTCCATCGGCCTCAACCGCTCGACCCTGGTGCTCGGCAAGCACTCGGGCCGCGCCGCGTTCCGCCAGAAGCTCGCGGAACTGGGCTACGGCGACTTGGGCGACAACTCGGTCAACGAGGCGTTCGCGCGCTTCAAGGATCTCGCCGACCTCAAGAAGGAGGTGTTCGACGAGGACATCGCCGCGATCGTCGACGACACCGCGATGCGCACCCACGACCGCATCAAGCTGGTCGAGCTCGACATCCGCTGCGGCACCGTGCACCGCCCGCCGCACGCCAAGATGACGCTCGACATCGACGGCGTCACCGAGTCGCGCGACGGCACCGGCGATGGTCCGGTGGACGCGATCTTCAAGGCGATTCGGGAAATGGTGCCGCACGATGCGGTGCTCGAACTCTACCAGGTCTCCGCCGTGACCAAGGGCACCGACGCCCAGGCCGAGGTGACCGTGCGTCTGCGCGAGGACGGCAAATCGGTGAACGGCCAGGGGTCCGACACCGACACCCTCGTCGCGTCGGCGAAGGCATACATCCACGCGTTGAACAAGTTGCTGGTCAAGCGCGAGAAAACGGTTCCCGACGGGATCGCCGTGTGACATCCGCGCGGGTGGCGCGGAGACTGCGAATCCGCGGACCTGCGCGGTTGTGGAGAATTTGCGGATTTACAAATTCGCTTCTGCCATTGCAGAAAAGATGTGCTAAGAATGCCGGGGTTCGCTCCCCGGCATTTTTCATGGTTCCGCGATCCGGGCTCCGCGCGGCTGGGTTGAGATGGGCGGACATTAGCTGTCGTGAAGTACGCCTCGGGCGTCAGAGGTTCATAAGCGAGGACGAATGTTTTCCAGACTGACGGGATGGCTGTCGAGCGACATCGCCATTGATCTGGGCACGGCCAACACTCTGGTCTACGTGAAGGGCAAGGGCGTCGTTCTGAACGAGCCGTCGGTTGTTGCGATCGCCGAGGAACGCGGCCGCACCCACGTGCTCGCGGTCGGCGAGGAGGCCAAGCTGATGCTCGGCCGTACGCCCGGTTCGATCCAGGCGATCCGCCCCCTGCGCGACGGCGTGATCGCCGACTTCCAGGTTGCGGAAGAGATGATCAAGCACTTCATCCGCAAGGTGCACAACCGCCGCAGCTTCGCCTCGCCGATGGTGGTGATCTGCGTTCCCTCGGGCTCGACCGCGGTGGAACGCCGCGCGATTCAGGAATCCGCCGAGGCGGCGGGCGCGCGCAGCGTGATGCTGATCGAGGAACCGATGGCGGCGGCGATCGGCGCGGGCCTCCCGGTGACCGAACCGACCGGCTCGATGGTGGTCGACATCGGCGGCGGCACCACCGAGGTCGCGGTGCTTTCGCTCGGCGGCATCGTCTATGCGCGCTCGGTGCGCGTCGGCGGCGACAAGATGGATGAGGCGATCATCGGCTACATCCGCCGCAACCATAATCTGCTCGTCGGCGAAAGCTCGGCCGAGCGGATCAAGAAGGAAATCGGCTCCGCGTGCCCGCCCGAGGATGGCGAGGGCCGCACCATGGAGATCAAGGGCCGCGACCTGATGAACGGCGTGCCCAAGGAAATCGTGCTGTCCGAGCGTCAGATCGCCGAGAGCTTGGCCGAACCGGTCAGCCAGATCATCGATGCGGTCAAGGTCGCGCTCGAGCACACCGCGCCGGAACTCGCCGCCGACATCGTCGACAAGGGCATCGTGCTCACCGGCGGCGGCGCGCTGTTGTCGAACCTCGATTTCGTTCTGCGCCACGCCACCGGCCTGCCGGTGTCGATCGCGGACGATCCGTTGACCTGCGTCGCCATCGGCACCGGCCGCGCGCTCGACAACCCCAAGACCTTCCGTAACGTCCTCTCGCGGATGTACTGAGGGCCGATGGGCGGTTCCGCGCAGGTCGGCAAGGTGTTGCGAACCGATCGGGAGATCCGCGCGTGAAGGGGAGCGCCGTCAACGGACGCTGGCAGTCCGCGAAGCTGCTGTTGCAGCGCTTCGCGTTCGTCATGCTCGTCGGTGCGGCGTTCGCCCTGATGCTGCTCGGCAAGGCCGACACCATCGTCGTCGAGCGGATGCGCACCGTGGTGGTGGACGCGATGGCGCCGGTGATCCGCGCGCTCTCGCAGCCCGCGGGGGCGATCGCGGAAATCTCCGACAACGTCCGCGACCTCGCCAACCTGCGCGCCGAGAACGCCCGTCTGCGCGAGGACAACGAACAGCTGCTGCGCTGGCGCGACATGGCGCGCAAGCTCGAAGCCGAGAACGCGCAGTTCCAGTCGCTCCTCGACTACGTGCCGCCGCCGCAGGCGCACAGCTTCGCCATCCGCGTGATGGGCGATACCGGCGGCGCCTTCGCCCACAGCCTGCTGGTCGCGGCGGGGAGCGAAGGCAAGGTGATGAAGGGCATGGCGGTGGTTTCGGGCGATGGCCTGGTCGGCCGCGTCGCCCAGGTCGGCCACCGTGCCTCGCGCGTGGTGCTGATCACCGACATCACCTCGCGCGTCCCGGTGGTGATCGAGAACACCCGCACGCGCGCGATCCTCGCCGGCAACAACACCGAGAAGCCGCGCCTGATCTACCTGCCCGCGGGCGCGCGCGTCTCGCCCGGCGACCGGGTGGTGACCTCGGGTCACGCGGGCGCGTTCCCGGCGGGAATTCCGGTGGGCGTGGTGTCGTCGGTGGACGACCAGGTGATCCGCGTGCAGCCGTTCATGGACCGCGATCGCCTGGAGATCGTCCGCGTCGTCGACTACGGCCTCTCGGGCATCCTCGGCAGCCTCGACGAGGAAGGCCGCGCCGCCCAGGCCGAGGCGCTCAAGGCCGCGCGCGAACGCGGCAAGGCGCAGCGTCTCAAGGACGCGCAGCAACCCGCCGCCGATGCGACGGAACCGTAAACAACCCGGACCCGGTTGGGGACGACGAGCGTGATCATCGAGAAGACATTCCGGCAGAAGTTCGATCTGGCGCTGCGCCAGACCCTGCCGTTCGTCACTGCGTTCATCGCCGCGCTGCTGATGGCGACGCAGACGCACGTGCCGCGTCTCAACTCGATCATGCCGATGCTCAGCCTGGGCGTGGTGTACTTCTGGTCGATTCACCGGCCGCACCTGTTCGGCATCGGCGCGGCGTTCGTCGTCGGCCTGCTGCAGGACCTCGTCACCGGCGTGCCCCTCGGCCTCGGCACGATGATCCTGCTGCTCACCCGCGCCGGCGTCGCGACCCAGGCGCGCCTGTTCCTCGGCAAGCCGTTCGTGATGCACTGGTGGGGGTTCATTCTCCTCGCCTTCGCCGCGGCGGCGGTGTCGTGGCTGCTGGCGGCGGTGGCGCTCGGCGTGCTCGCGCCGATCGGCCAGGTGACGATGTCGGCGATCCTCGGCATCGTGATGTTCCCGCTCACCTTCGGCTTCTGCCGGATGATCGAGCGGCTGCTGGCGGAGGAGCCATGAGCGGCGCGCGCGACAGCGAACGGGGCAAGCTCTTCACCCGCCGCACCGCGTTGCTCGCGGGCGGACAGGCGGCGCTCACCGTGGCGCTCGCCGGGCGGATGTACTACCTCCAGGTGGTCGAGGCCGAGCGCTACGGCATCCTCGCCGACGAGAACCGCATTTCGCTCCGGCTGCTGCCGCCGCCACGCGGTTTGATCGTCGACCGTTTCGGCCGCGAGATGGCGGTCAACCGCCAGAACTTCCGCGTTCTCGTGGTGCGCGAGCAGACCCCGGACCTCGGCCAGACCCTCGACGCGCTCGGGATGATCATCCCGCTCACCGACACCGACAAGCGCCGCATCCGCCGCGAGGTCGAGCGCAAGCGCGCGTTCATGCCGGTGCAGGTGAAGGAGAACCTCACCTGGGAGGAAATGGCGCAGATCCAGATCAACGCGCCGGACCTGCCGGGCGTGGTGATCGACGAGGGCCTAACCCGCTTCTATCCCTACGGCGAGCGTGGCGCGCAGGTGCTGGGCTACGTCTCCTCGGTGTCCGAGCGCGACCTCACCGGCGAGGCGCTGCTCGAACTCCCGGGCTTCCGCATCGGCAAGGCGGGCATCGAAAAGGTCTACGATCTCGCGCTGCGCGGCAAGGGCGGCAACTCCAAGGTCGAGGTCAACGCCCTTGGCCGGGTGATCCGCGAGCTCGAACGCAAGGAAGGCACGCCGGGCGTCAACCTCACCCTCACCCTCGATCTCGAACTTCAGCAGTTCGCGGTCGACCGCATCGGCGAGGAGAGCGCGTCGGCGGTGGTGATGGACGTGCACACCGGCGAGGTGCTGGTGATGGCGTCGACTCCCTCCTTCGACCCCAACGCCTTCAACCGCGGTCTCACCCCCGAGGAATGGAATACGCTGATCACCAACGAGCGCGCGCCGCTGCGCAACAAGTGCATCTCGGCGCAGTTCTCGCCCGGCTCCACCTTCAAGCTGGTGGTGGCGATCGCGGCGCTCGAAGCCGGGGTGATCACCCCCGAGCAGGAGGTGTTCTGCAACGGCCACATGGACCTCGGCTCGCACCGCTTCCACTGCTGGAAGAAGTATGGCCACGGCTCGGTCAACATGGTCGAGGCGATCCAGCACTCCTGCGACGTCTACTTCTACGAGGTCGCGCGCCGCGTCGGCATCGACCGCATCGCCGAGGTGGCGCGCCGCTTCGGCCTCGGCTCGCCGCTCGGCGTCGATCTGCCCAACGAGGTCAGCGGTCTGATCCCCGACCGCGCGTGGAAGCGCGCCACCAACGGCCAGCCGTGGTTGCCGGGCGAAACCCTCAACGCCGGCATCGGCCAGGGCTACGTTCTGGCGACGCCGCTGCAGCTCGCGGTGATGGTGTCGCGCATCGCCAACGGCGGTGTCGCGGTGACGCCGCGGCTCACCCGCGAGCACTACACCCACGAAGGCGTCAAGGTCGCGGTGGCCGAGACGGCGGCGTCGGTGGGGCTCAATCCGAAGTCGATCGCGATCATCCGCCGCGGCATGAACGAGGTGGTCAACAACCCGCAGGGCACCGCGCACCGCGCCGCCTTCGACATCGACGGCCAGAAGATGGCGGGCAAGACCGGCACCTCGCAGGTGCGCCGGATCACGATGAAGGAACGCGAGACCACCGGTGTGATCAAGAACGAGGCGCTGCCGTGGCGCGAGCGCGACCACGCGCTGTTCGTCGCCTTCGCCCCGGTCGAAGCGCCGCGCTACGCCTGCTGCGTCGTCGTCGAGCACGGCGGCGGCGGTTCGGCGGTGGCCGCGCCGATCGCCTCCAGCATCCTTCAGGAGACGCTGCGCCGCGACCCGTCGCGCCAGCGCCCGCCGCCGCCCGCGGAGGCTCAGGCATAGCCATGGCGACCGCGTTCCGCACCCTGCAAAGCCGCCTGCACCATCAGGACATGACGCTCGGCGAGAAGCTCCGGCAGATCAGCTGGACCTATCTGTTGCTGATCTCGGTGGTCGCGACGATCGGCTTCTTCATGCTCTACTCCGCCGCCAACGGCCAGTGGGACCCCTGGGCCAACCGCCAGGTCGCGCGCTTCGGCGTCGGTGTCGCGGC
>QKGW01000163.1 GCA_003250275.1 Alphaproteobacteria bacterium | reverse complement strand
CAAAGGCAAGCGCTACAACCGCGAGACCCTCGACATCCGCTACAAGGGCAAGTCGATCGCCGACGTGCTCCAGCTCACCGTCGACGAGGGCGTCGAGTTCTTCAAGGCGGTGCCGGCGATCCGCGACAAGCTGGAGCTGCTGCAGCGCGTCGGGCTCGGCTACGTCCAGCTCGGCCAGCAGGCGACGACGCTCTCGGGCGGCGAGGCGCAGCGCGTCAAGCTCTCGAAGGAACTCGCGCGCCGCGCGACCGGACGGACGCTCTACATCCTCGACGAGCCGACCACCGGCCTGCACTTCGAGGACGTTCGGAAACTCCTCGAAGTGCTGCACGCGCTGGTCGACACCGGCAACACCGTGGTGGTGATCGAGCACAACCTCGAGGTCATCAAGACCGCCGACTGGATCATCGACCTCGGCCCCGAGGGCGGCGACGGCGGCGGCCAGATCGTCGCCACCGGCACGCCGGAAGACGTGATCGCGCAGGACAAGGGCTACACCGCCCCCTACCTCGCCCAGGTCCTCAAGCCGCGCAAGCGGGCGTCGTAAACGACGAAGGGCGGCCTCCGGGGCCGCCCTTTTTGCATTCCTCCCGCCGGAGATCAGACCGCGGCGACGCGGGTGGTGAAGCGGTCGAGCTCGTCGGCGGAGACGAGATCGTAGCGGTGCAGGCAGGAATCCACCGTCGAGGCGGTCTTGGCGCGCCACTGCGCGAGTGCGTCGTGCGCGGTGAACGGCCCGAGCACCTCGATCGCCTGACCCGGCGCGAGGCGGTCGAAACCGGTATCGGCGTACTCGCCGCCGACGACGTAGATCGGCTGAGCCTCTTCGCGGCTCTCGACGACGTAGCGGACCATCGCGTTGTCGACGGTCTGGCCGGTGAGCTTGCGCCAGAGATCGTGCGCCTCGCGCTCGGTCATCGGGCCGTGGGTCTCGATCTTCGCCCCTTCGGCGGGGTGGGTGAACGCGGTGTCGGCGTATTCGCCGCCGACGACGTAGTACTTGCGGCCGCTCAAGACGGATCCTCCTGCTGCAATTCCTGGGTCGGCAGGCCCGCTGCACGCCAGGCCTTGAGACCGCCCGACATCAGCGCGACGTTGCGCATCCCTTCCGCCTGCAACAACTTGGCTGCGAGGGTCGCGCGATCAAGAGCATCGTCGAAAACCACGATCTCGGCGGTGCGCAATTCCTGGAAGCGCGCGTTCCCGGATTTCTGCCGCAGCGTCTCCGGGATGCGTTCGAGCGGCATCACCAGCGCGCCCTGCATGGTGTGCGGATCGCGCTTGCGGACGGACGGCTTGCGCACGTCCCAGATCAGCGGGTCGTCGCCCTGGGAGATCAGCTCCTGCACCTGCGCGGGCGTGAGAATCCGGCCCTTCCAGCTGTCGCGCCGGCGGGCGTACCACGCCGCCCAGATCGCAACGCCGAGCGCGCCGCCGGCGACCCAGAACTGCACGGAATGGATAATCTTGTCGATCAACGCGTCGTCCACTCGAACCTCCCGACAGCCTATCGGCCTTTGAAGTACCTTAGCATCCGGAATGAAGCAAGTCTGGACAGGCGGCGTCGCGCGGCTTAATTGAGCTTCCGCCTTTGGAGGAACGCCCAATGACCAACGAAACCCCGACCGTCCACGTGATCGGCGCCGGCCTCGCCGGCAGCGAGGCGACGTGGCAGCTCGCCGAAGCCGGGCTGCGCGTGGTGCTGCACGAAATGCGCCCGCTGGTGGCCACCCCGGCCCACACCGGCGCGGGTTTCGCCGAACTGGTGTGCTCGAACTCGCTGCGCTCCGACGACGCCGAGGCCTCCGCCGTCGGCCTGCTGCACGAGGAGATGCGCCGCGCCGGATCGCTGATCCTGAAATGCGCCGACGCCCACCGCGTGCCCGCGGGCGGCGCGCTCGCGGTCGACCGCGAGCATTTCTCCGCCGCGGTGCAGGCGGCGATCGAGGCGCACCCCAACGTCGTCGTCGAACGCGGCGAGATCACCGCGCTGCCCGCCGAAGGGCTCACCGTGGTCGCCACCGGCCCCCTCACCTCGCCCGCGCTCTCCGCCGAGATCCAGGCGGCGAGCGGCGCCGACGCGCTCTCCTTCTTCGACGCGATCGCCCCGGTCGTCACCAAGGACAGCGTCGACTTCACCAAGGCGTGGTTCCAGTCGCGCTGGGACAAGGGCACCGGCAAGGACTACATCAACTGCCCGATGACCGAGGAGCAGTACCGCGCCTTCGTCGCTGAGCTGACCTCGGCGCAGTACGTCGAATTCCACGAGTGGGAAAAGGACACCCCCTATTTCGAGGGCTGCCTGCCGGTCGAGGTGATGGCCGAGCGCGGCGAGATGACCCTCGCCTTCGGGCCGATGAAGCCGGTCGGGCTGACCAACCCGCACACCCCCGGAGTGAAACCGTTCGCGGTGGTGCAGCTGCGCCAGGACAACGCGCTCGGCACCCTCTACAACATGGTCGGCTTCCAGACCAAGCTGCGCCACGGCGAGCAGACCCGCATCTTCCGCACCATTCCGGGGCTGGAGAACGCCGAGTTCGCGCGTCTCGGCGGCATCCACCGCAATACCTTCCTCAACGGCCCGAAGGTGCTCGACGCCACCCTGCGCCTGAAATCGCGCCCGCACCTGCGCTTCGCCGGGCAAATCACCGGCTGCGAGGGTTATGTCGAGAGCGCGTCGGTGGGGCTGATGGCGGGGCGTTTCGCCGCCGCCGAGGCGCTCGGGCGCGCGATCGTGCCGCCGCCGCCGACCACCGCGATGGGCGCGATGCTCAACCACATCACCGGCGGCGCGGACGCCGAAACCTATCAGCCGATGAACGTCACCTTCGGCCTCTTCCCCGACCTGCCGCTCGCCGAGCCGAAGAAGCCCGGCGGCAAGCCGCGCAGGCTCAAGGGCGGCGACCGCAAGCGCGCTCACGCGGCGCGAGCGCTCGCCGACCTCGAAGCCTGGCTCAGAAGCGCAACCTGAAGCGGCGGAACAGCGCCGGCAGGCCGCCGCCCTTCCCCTCGTGGTCGGAATCGTCCTCCGAGCGCGCCTCGAAGTTCGTGCCGCTTTCGGGGGATTCCGCCTCGCCGGCCTGGTCGTCCGGCGGCAGGGCGCGCAACGCGGCCATCTTTTCCGTCGCGGTGCGCATCTTTTCCGGATCCGGCTTGTCGTCGCGCGCGAGATAGATGGTCTGCGACGGGAACGCGAAGCCCGCGCCGTGGGTGTTGACGATGTCCATGAACTTGAGCAGCAGTTCCTCCTGCGCCTCGAGGAACTCGTTCATGTCCTTGACCAGCAGGTAGGTGAAGATCTCGACGTTGAGGCAGTCCGCGCCGATGCCGGTGTAGCGCACGCGGACGATGCTCGGGTCGATCTTCGGGTGCGCGTAAAGCGCCGCGCGGATCTCGATCAGGAGCAGGCGGATCTGGTCGGGCGTGGTCTCGAAGCGCAGGCCGAGCGTCGGGTGGAACCAGAACTTGTCCTTGACCGAGAAGTTCTCGATCTGCATCGACGAGAGCAGACCGTTGGGGATGTTGACGATGGTGCGGTCGAGGGTGCGCACGCGCGTCGAGCGCATACCGATATCCTCGATGATGCCCATCTTGTCGCCGACCATGCAGAAGTCGCCCTCGCGGATCGGATGATCGGCGATCAGCGTGAGGCTCCCGACGAGGTTCTCGATGGTCTTCTGCGCGCCCAGGGCGATCGCGATACCGCCGATGCCGAGGGCGGCGAGGCCGGCGGAAACGTTGAAGCCGAAGGCGTCGAGAATGACGATCGCGACCGCCGCGACCACCAGGAATTTTGCGACGCGGCGGAAGAAGCGGATCGCCGACAGCGCCTCGACGCGCTCGCGCTTCATCACCTTGTCGATCACCACCGCGCCGATCGCATCGATGATGCGCAGCAGGAACCAGCCGACGCTGAGCCAGCCGACGCCTTCCGCCAGCACCCCGAACACCTGCCGCGCCACCACCGCGACGCCGAGGTAGATGCCGCCGAGCGCGAACAGCCACACCGCGACGTTGATCCGCAGCGGCGGAATCGCCGCCTCGACCATGCGCATCCGGATCGATTCCGGGCGCGCGCGCCACAAGCGGCGCAGCATCCCGCCGATGCTCAGCAGCACGATGCTCGCGGCGATGTAGGAGATCGCCGCCCACGCGAGCAGCGCGCCCCAGTGCGCCACCGGCACGCCCCACAGCTTCGGACCGTTGAACTTCTCGGGGATCAGGCGTTCGAGGATGCCGCTCTTCACCTTGCCGACGAGATCGGGGATCGCCGCGACGCTCGTCTGGGAAACCAGCCAGATGTCGACGCCGTCGTCGTTCTTGGTGCGCTGAAGGTAGAGATCGACGGTGCCCTGCGGCGTCCGCACCGAGGCGAAGCGCTCGCGCTCGGGCGGCAGGCCGTCGTCGAGCGATCCCACCGGATCGCTGCTGAGCTCGCGTCCCGCCGCGATCCAGCCGCCCTGGTCGAGGATCTGCTGGAGGTCCTGCGCGATTTCCTGCCCCTGCGCGGCGCGGCGCGACTTTGCGATCTTGCCGAGATCGAGGAACTGCGCGGCGCGCGCGTAGTCCTGTTCCGCCATCGCCTTCACCAGCCCCTTCACCAACCCTTCCGGCGTGGTGCGGCCGAGCACGTCGGTAACCGGCTTCGCCTCTTCCTGCGGGGGTTGCGTGGGGGTGAGCTGCTGGGCAAGCGCGGCCGGAGCGATCAGGCTCGCGGCGATCAGCGCGGCGGCGAGAACGCGGAACGAACGGCGGAAACAGACGAACATGGTGAGATTGAATCCGAAACTGTGAACTGCGCTTCCAGAACACATGGGGCCGCGCATCGTTCCCCGCACGCGTTACGGACGTCCGAACCAGCGCCGCGCGACGAAGCCGAGCGTGACCCGGCTGGGCGCGGCGAGGCGGGCATCGAGGATCTCGTAGCCGGTCCGCCGCAACCGCGCAAGATGCTGCCGCGCGAGCGCCGCGGGCGCAACCAGCGGAAACGCCGCGCGCGGGAGGCGGGGCAAGCCGTCGAGCAGCGTTTCCGCGCGCAGGGCGACGGCGCGGCCGAGCGCGGCGCGGGCGTCGGCGTCGTCGAGACCGGCGGCCCAGGGATTTCGGCCCTGGCGCGCGCGCACCGCGGTGGCGCGGATCAGCCCGACGAGCCCGTGCGCACACGCCGCGTCCGCGATCGCCGGAAGGCCGACGAGATCGGCGCGGCCGAGCGCGACGGCGAGGGCGTCGGCGAGCGGCGCGGTGACGGCGCGGACGTAGTCCTCCGCCGCCTCGGCGGTGCCGAAGCGCGGATCCTCCATGTCGCGGGCGCGCGCTTCGGCAAGCGCGAGCAGGTGCGGCTTGAGCGCCGGCCATTCCGGCAACGCGTGCAGCGCGTGCGGCAACGGCGCATCCGGCGTCGCCGCCTCGAACGCATCGGCCCACCAGCGCAGGCGAATCAGCCCCGCCATCGCCTCGTTGACCTGCTCGCGCACCCGCGCGAGTTCCTGGTTCGCCGCGACGATTGCAAACATCGCCGCGCGCCGCGCCTCGGGCGCGAGCATCGCAGCGATAAAGCGGTCGCGGTCTTGCCGCGCGAGCGCGGCGATCCGATCTTCCGACATCCGGCCTCTGCGGTGTTTGAGATGCGGGAAGGAATTCCCTTATAGTAATGGGCCTCGCGCCGCACCGGAGACCGCATGACCGCGATCATACCTTCCCGCATCGACGAAATCACCGTCGGGGGCGCGCAACGCCCGGAGAACTTTCCGGTTGCCTCGCTGCTGCTCGCGCGCGGCGACCGCGCCGCGGTGCTGGCGTTCTACCGCTTCGCCCGTTTCGCCGACGACATCGCCGATTCGCCGTTCCTGCCGCCCGAGGCCAAGCTCGACGCCCTCGCCGCGCTCGACGCCGCGCTGCTCGGCGAGCCGGTCGCGAGCGACGCGGTCGACACCGCGCCCGCCACCGCGCTCCGCACCGCGCTGAACGAACGCCAGCTCGAAACCGTGCACGCGCGCACCCTCCTCGCCGCGTTTCGCCGCGACGCCGAGAACCGCGGCACCCCGACCTGGGACGACCTGATGGCCTACTGCCGCGCCTCCGCCGCGCCGGTCGGGCGTTTCCTCCTCGATCTCCACCGCGAATCGCGCCGCGCCCTCGCCGCCGCCGACGCGCTCTGCGCCGCGCTCCAGGTGCTCAACCACGTGCAGGACATCGGCGAGGACCGGCGGATGCGCGCGCGCGTCTACATTCCGCTCGCGTGGCCCGACGGCACCCGCGCCGATCCGGCCGACCTCGACGCCCCGCGCTGCTCGCCCGCACTCCGCGCCTGCATCGACAAGACCCTCGCCCGCACCGCCCGCCTGCTCGACGACGCCGACGCCCTCCCCGGCCTGCTCCTCCGCCCGCGCCTGCGCGCCGAGGCGGCGGCGATCCTTTCGCTCGCGCACGCGCTGCTGCGCCGCCTCAAGGCGGACGACCCGCTCGCCGGGCGCATCCGCCCGACCCGCCTCGACGGCGTGCGCGCCGCTGCCGCCGCGGTCCGCGCGCTCGTCCGTCCGCCGCGCCCGGGGCTGCTCGGGACCGCGCAACGGCTCGAAATCGAGGCGGTGGTGCGGCGCTCGGGGTCGTCGTTCCGCACCGGCCTCGCCTGCCTGCCGCGCCCGCGCCGCGAGGCGATGCGCACCCTCTACGCGTTCTGCCGCACGCTCGACGACATCGCCGACGATCCCGGCCTCTCCGCTTCGGACCGCCACGCCGCGCTCGACGCCTGGAGCGGCTGGCTCGACGCGATCGAGGCGCACGCGCCGCTCGACGACGCGCCGCTGCTCGTCGGCGCGCTCGCCATCGTGCACGCGGGCTACGGCCTCGATTTCGCCGAGTGCCGCGCCCTGATCGCGGGAATGCGGATGGACGTGGACGGCCCGATCGTCGCGCCCGACGAGGAAACCTTCGTGCTCTACTGCCGCCGCGTCGCGGTCAGCGTCGGCCTTATCGCGCTGCCGTTGATGGGCGCGGAAAGCGGCGCGGCGCGGCGCTTCGCCCTCGCCCTCGGCCACGCGCTGCAATGCGTCAACATCGTCCGCGACGTCGCCGAGGACGCGGAGCTCGGGCGCTGCTACCTGCCGCGCGAAAGCCTTGAGGAATGCGGCGTGCCGATCGGCTCCGCCGCCGAGATCGTCGCGAACCGCAACGTCGCCGACGTCCGCGCCAAGCTCGCCGCCCGCGCCCGCGCCCACTTCGCCGCCGCGCACGACGCTCTCACCGCCGAGGACGCCCGCGCGTTGCTGCCCGCGCGGCTGATGATGGCGGCCTACCTCGACGTGCTCGATCGCATCGAACGCAACGGCTGGACCGACCTGCCGCCGCCGCCGCGCCCGAGCAAGCTGCGCCGCGCGCTCTGCCTGCTGCGCCTGCCGCAGCCGAAGCGGAGGTAGGGCGATGGCCGCTCCGGTCTGCAACGTCGTCGGCGCGGGCCTCGCGGGTCTCGCCGCCGCTTGGCGGATGGCCGACGCCGGCTGGCGGGTGCGGCTATTCGAGGCCGCCGGTCACGCGGGCGGGCGCTGCCGCTCGCTGCCCGACCAGCGCTTCGGCACCGCCATCGACAACGGCTCCCACCTGTTGTTCTCGATCAACCGCGACACGCTCGGATTCCTGCGCGGCGTCGGCGCACCGTCGACCAGCCTGGTGCCGTGCACCGGCACGGATTTCTACGACCTTGCCGACGGCCTGCGCTGGCGTGTCTCGCCGGGCGGCGAAAGCGCGCTCTGGATGCTCGGGCGCGGCCTCAAGATTCCCGGCGTCTCGCGGCTGTGCCTGCTGCGCCAGGGAATGCGCGTGCTCACCGCCAAGCCCGGCGAGACCGTCGGCGACCG
>QKGW01000001.1 GCA_003250275.1 Alphaproteobacteria bacterium | reverse complement strand
ATCCTGATCGGCCGCTTCGTCCCCGACAAGCGCAACCGGATGATCCGCGCGATGAGCGCCGAGATCAAAATCGTCGAGAAGCAGCTCAACCCGCTCGACCCGGTGCTCACCGGACATATCCGTCCGGCGCGGCGCTAGGCGTGGCGGGGAGGAGGTTCCGAAAACCCTCCTCCCCGATGTGCGGGAGCCTCAGCTCTGGACTTCCATCTCGGCGCGGCGGCGGCGCGCCTGATAGCGCTTGCGGCTGCCGGTGACGATCGGGCCGAGCATGAACGCGGCGGCGCCGAGGATCAGCACGAGGCTGATCGGATGCTCGATCGGGTCGACGAAAATCCCCCAGCTGCCCGCCGAGATGTTGAGCGCGTTGTCGAGGTTGTCCTCGATCGTGCGCCCGAGCACCAGCGCGAGGATCAGCGGCGCGTGCGGGATGCCGAGGCGGCGGGTGACGTAGCCGACGATGCCGGCGACGATCGCGACGCCGATGCTGAACACCGAGTTTTCGTCGGAATACGCGCCGGTGAGGCAGAGCAGCGAGATCGTCGGCACCAGCACGTACTTCGGCAGGCGGAACACCAGGCCGGAGATGGTGCGCACCAGCGCGAACGAGATCGGCCACATCAGCACGTTGGCGACGAGGAACGCGACGATGATCATCCACGCGACGTCGGGGTGGTCGAGGAACAGCAGCGGGCCGGGCACCATGCCCTGGATCATCAGCGCGCCGATGAACAGCGCCGAAACCGAGTTGCCGGGAATGCCGAGCGAGAGCAGCGGCACCATCGAACTCGCGACCACCGCGTTGTTGGCGGATTCCGGCGCGGCGATGCCTTCCGGCGCGCCCTCGCCCCACGCGGGTTCGCCGGGCTTGCCCGCGAACAGGCGCTTGTAGCGGTGCGAAATCCGCTCGTAGCCCATGTAGATCGCCATCAACATGCCCGCGCCGGGGATGATGCCGATGACGTTGCCGATCAGCGAGCATTGCAGCCACGACGGCAGCAGGCGCTTGGTCATGCTCCAGTCGATGAACAGGGAATCGGTGATGCGCGGCATGTCGCGCGGCGCGAGGCCCCTGCGGCGGTCGCGGATGAGTTCCTCGGAGAGTTCGAGCACCGCGGTGATGCCGAACAGCCCGACCAGCAGCGGCACGAACGGCACGCCCTCGTAGAGGTTGTCGACGCCGAAGGTGTAGCGCGGAAAGCCGGTCTGCTGGCTGAAGCCGATGGTGGCGACGAGCAGGCCGAGCACCGCCGAGAGCAGCCCCTTGATCACGCTGCCGCCGAGCAGGCCGATCACGCTCGCCATGCCGAGGATGCCGAGGGAGAAGTTCTCGACGTAGCCGAAACGCAGGGCGAAGGCCGCCATCGGCGGCGCGAACAGCAGCAGGATCAGCGAGCTGGTGATGCCGCCGAACACCGAAGAGGAGATCGCGATGCCGAGCGCCTGACCGGCCCTGCCGGACCGCGCCATCGCGTGGCCGTCGATGGCGGTGAGCACCGAGGACGCGGTGCCCGGCACCTTGACCATGATCGCCGGGATCGAGCCGCCGATCGCGCAGGCGCAATAGAGCCCGACCATCAGCGCGAGGGCGTAGGTCGGCGAGAGCGAGAACGACAGCGGAATGAAGATCGCGAAGGCGATGTTGTCGTTCAGGCCGGGGATCGAGCCGACGATCAGACCGGC
This sequence comes from Alphaproteobacteria bacterium, assembly GCA_003250275.1. Taxonomy (GTDB): domain Bacteria; phylum Pseudomonadota; class Alphaproteobacteria; order Rhodospirillales; family Rhodospirillaceae; genus Oleispirillum. Next base: position 6,179 of record QKGW01000001.1, on the reverse strand, counting down.
GACGATCCCGATGATCAAAAAGCCGAGAACGGCGGGGTCCATCAGCGTCGCGAAACCGAGGGCGACTTCAGTCATTGGCGTTGTCTTTCAATTCAGCAAAGCGCGTTGGAGCTATTCGAGCAGATCCCGAATGAATTCGAGTTCGGGCAGCGGCACCTGAAAGATCGCGTAGAAGATCGCGAACACGCCGAGCGCGACGCCCGCGGCCTGGAGCAGATGCAGGCGGACGTGGCGGTCGTGAACGTGGCGGAGGATCAGGAAGGCGACGGCGGCGAAAGCCGGGCCGATGTAGCCGAGGCCGGCCCACAAGGCCAAGGCCCACAGGGTCCAGACGCCGATCTCGAGGGCCGGGCCCCAGAGGATCACGTGCGTGCCTTCCGCATCGCCGGTTTTGGCAGCCGGATCGCGGCACGCCTTGGCCGCAAGGGCGAGCCCGAGCAAACCGAGGGCGGCCGAGAGGGTCGCCGGATAGAGGAACGAACTGGAATCGAACCCGAGCGCGATGATCCCGGCGGAAAAGCCGATTCCGGCGAACGCCAGACCGCTCCAGAAATCGATGGATTTGAGCACGCGCATATGGCACCTCCCCGGCACGGCTTGGAGGGCGGCGGCGCACCGCGCCGCCGCTCCCGGAATATTACTTCTGTTCCTTGAGACCGTGGTCCTTGATCACCTTGTCGGTGATCGCGGCGTAGTCGTCGACCACTTCGGTGAAGCCCTTGGCGTCCGCGTAGGCGAGCGGGAAGCCGTAGTCGGTCATCTGCTTCACGTAGGCCGGGTCGGCGTTGATCTTGCCGAGCAGCTCGGAGAGATACTTCACCGCCGCGTCCGGCGTGCCCTTCGGCACCGCCCACCCGCGGAAGGTGGTCCAGCGCTTGATCTTCAGGCCGGAATCCTGCCAGGTCGGCACGCCCGGGAGGATTTCCATCGGCTTGTCGGACGCGACCGCGAGAATGCGCACGGTGCCCGCGTCGGCGTGCTTCTTGATCTCGCCCAGGGGGAACAGGCCCATCTCGACGTGACCGCCCATCACCGCCTGCAGCTGCGCGCCGAAGCCCTTGGTCGGAATGTAGGAGAACTTGAGACCGGCGGCGTCCTCGAGCGCGAGCCCCGCCATGTGGTGCGAGGTGGCGATGCCCGCGACGGTGACGGTGAGCGGGTGATCCTTCGACGCCTTGACCAGATCGGCGATGGTCTTGAACGGCGATTCCGCGCCGACCACGATCACTTCCGGGTCCATGTTGTAGAGCGCGACCGGCTTGAAGTCGGAGATCTTGTAGGCGGTTTCCTTGAGCACCGGATTGGTGACCACCGAACTCGTCATCGCCAGCACGGTGTAGCCGTCCGCCTTCGCCTTGGCGACGAAGGTCTGGCCGACGATGCCGCCGCCGCCGGCGCGGTTCTCGACCTCGAGCTTGCCCTTGGTCATGTGCTTGTTGCCGTACTCGGCGAGAATCCGCGAGGTGGTGTCGACGCCGCCGCCGGGCTTGAACGGAACGATGATGTGCACGTCCTTGGACGGATAGTCCGCCGCGAACGCGGACGTCGCCGCGAGCGTGAGGCCGACGAGAAGACCCTTACTCAACCAATTCATCCGCATTGGGGTGTCTCCCTGTATCTTTAAGGTTTGGAACGCGGTTGTGGTCAAATTGCCGCCGGTGTCCGCAAGCGTCCGCCGCCCAGGGCGACGAGCGCTTCGATGCGGGCCTCGGTCATCGGGATGCCGAGCGCGAGGCGGTCGGCGCGGACATGCGCGCTGCGCTCGCCCGGATAGGTGACGGCATCGAAGCCGGTGGCGGGCGGCAGCGCGTGCAGCCGTTCGATCTCCTCCTCGATGCGGCGGGTGTACGCGGTTTCCTCGAGGAAGGCGGACACCTTGAACGCGAGCATGAAGTGGCCGTTGCCGGACTCCCGCTCCTGGTTGGTCATCACGCTCAGAACCCGGCCGCCGAACTCCGCGCCGGTGAGCACGCCGGCGAGGATGTCGACGATCAGGCTCAGGCCCGATCCCTTCGCCCCCGCGAACGGCAGCATCACCCCCTTGAGGGCCTGGGCCGGGTCGGTGGTCGGCTTGCCGTCGGGGCCGAGCGCCCAGCCGGAGGGGATTTCGCGGCCATCCTCGAGCGCCTTGCGGACCTTTTTGCGCGAGCCTTCACTGGTCGCCATGTCGAGGATCAGCGGCGCGAACCGCCCCGCCGGGGCGGCGATCGCGAGCGGGTTGGTGCCGAGCATCGGCTGGGTCGCGCCGTGCGGCGCCGCCACCGCCGAGGCGTTGGCGGCGACGATGCCGATGCAGCCGCGCTCCGCCGCCATCGCGGCGTAGACCCCGGCGGCGCCGAAGTGGTTGCTGCGGATCACGCCGGTGGCGCCGATGCCGAAGCGCTCCGCCGCCGCAACCGCCAGCGTCATGCCCTCCCAGGCCGCGAGCGGCCCGAGGCTGTTGCCGGCGTCGAGACGGCTCGCCCAGGGAAAGCGCTCGTCGACGAGGAACTTCGGCGTCGCGGCGATGCGGTTTTCCTCGAGCGCGAGCACGTAGTCCTTCAGGCAGGCGAGGCCGTGGGTGTCGATGCCGCGCAAATCGGCGGCGATCAGCGCGTCCGCCACCTTGCCCGCGTCCACCGCCGGCACGCCGCGCGCGACGAGGATGTCGATGGCGGTGTTGCGCGCGAGGGCGACGGATATGCGTCTGGTCCCGTTCATCGTCCCTCTCCTCAGATCACCGGGCCGGTGACGTAGATGTCCATCGCCTTGAAATACCCGGACACTTCCGCCTTGGTGGTGACGCCCCCGGCAACCCCGAGGATCGCGTCGTAGAGCCGTGCGGCGGCGGCGGGCATACTCTCGCTGCCGTCGACGACCTCATGCACGGAAAGATCCATGTGGTCCACCAGAGTCTCCCAGGTGTTGCGGTTGCCGGTCACCTTGAGCACCGGCACGAACGGGAAGCCCTGCGGCGCGCCGCGCCCGGTGGTGAAGACGATGACGTTGCAGCCCGCCGCCGCCATGCCGGTCAGCAGTTCCGGTTCGCGGCCGGGGGAGTCCATCACCACCAGCCCCTTCACCCGCGGGCGCTCGCCGTATTCGTAGACGTCCTGCACCACCGCACGGCCCGCCTTGGCGATCGCGCCGAGGGATTTCTCCTCGATCGTGGTGAGGCCGCCCTTGATGTTGCCCGGGGTCGGCTGGCCGCCGCGCATGTCGACGCCCACCGCCTTGGCGCGGTTCTCCATGCGCTCGACGAGATCGAGAATCCGGCGTCCGGTGGCTTCGTCCTTGGCCTGGGCGGCGAGGATGTGCTCGGCGCCGATGAACTCGGTCACTTCGCCCATCACCGCGGTGCCGCCCGCCTCGGTCAGCCGTTCGACCGCGAGCCCGAGCGCCGGGTTCGGGGCGAGGCCGGAGGTGGTGTCGGAGCTGCCGCACTTGAGGCCGACGACGAGGTCGGAATCGTCGCACGGTTCGCGCTCGATGCGCGAGGCGTCCATCACCAGCTTCTGCGCGATCAGGGTGCCCTTGGCGAGGGTGTTGGCGAGGCCGCCGCTCTGCTGGATCGGCAGAATCTCGACCGGCTTGCCGGTCGCCTTGATCGCCTCCGCCACAGCTTCGACGTCGGTGCCTTCGCAGCCGAGGCTGACGAGAATCACTGCCGCGAGGTTGGGGTTGCAGCCGAGGCCGGAGAGGGTGCGCGTCACCCGTTCGAGATCCGGCGGGGTCTGACAGCAGCCCTGCTGATGGGTGAACGCCATGGTGCCGCGCACCTGGTTGGCGATGCCGAGGGCGACTTCGTTGGCGCAGGCGACGGTGGCGAGAACGCCGACGTAATTGCGGGTGCCGACCTGGCCGTTGGCGCGACGGTATCCGAGAAAGCTCATGCTCATTTCTCCCCGGCTTCGAGGTCGCCGCGGCCGCGCAGGCTGACGACGTTCTGGACGTGGACGTGCATTCCCTGGGCGATGTCTTGCGTCGCCGCGCCGATCACGGCGCCGTACTTGAGGATTTCCTCGTCCTTCGCGATCGCGCGCACGGCGACCTTGTGGCCGAACGGAATCGGCTCGACGGCGGCAAGAACGACGGTTTCGTCGCCCAGCCCGGCGACCACGTCGCCGCCCGCCGCGACATCGCGCAACACGGTGGCGATGTTGTCGCCCGCGTCGATGATGATGGCGTTGCGAATCACTGCGTTACTCCCTTGTGCGGACGCATGTTGGCGAACACGTGACGAACCGCCGCGCCCTGGCGGGTTTCGCCGTCGGCGAGGGCGTCGCACCAGGCGACGACCTCGGCACGCTGCGCTTTCGGCAGCGCGGTCGCGATCGCGTCGAAGCGCGCGATCAGTTCGGGAAAACTCCACGGCGCTTCGGGATCGCCGCGGCGGAAGGCGCGGGCGGCGGAAAGGACGCTGCCGTCGACGAGCGCGATCTCGACCTCGGCGGGGCGCTCCGCGGGAAAGCGCGCGGTCAGCGCCGGATCCTCGGCGACGCTCACCCGCGCCGCGAGCGCACGGACGTCGGCGCGGTCGAGCGCGGCGGCGGTGAAGTTGGCGAAGGTCAGATCGCCCTCGATCAGCTGGAAGGCGACGCAGAAGGCGGTCGAGAACTTCGCCTCCTCGAAGGATTTCGGGTCGCGCCGCGCGGCGATGTCGGTCTGCGCCTTCGGGCCACGCACCCGCACCGCCGCGACGTTCTCCGGCGCAACCGCCGCCGCCGCGAGGATGTCGCGGACCGCGTCGAGGCAGCTGTGCATCTGCCCGCAGGTCGGCCAGCTCTTCACCGTCACGGTCTCGATCTGCAACGGCGGTTGGGTTGGGACCGCGAGATGCGCCGGATCCGCAGCGAGGTGGAATGCGGCCAGCAGACCCCGCGGCCCCTCAAGGACCCGGACGGCGCCCGGGATCCCCGATTCCGCGAGAAACGCGGCGGTCAGGCCGTTGCGCACCGCGGTCGCGGCGTGGAAGGCCTTGGCCGCCTCGGCGTCGTCGTCGAGGAACTGCCACAGCCCCGCCGCCTGAGTGCCGGCGTGGCCGAACGCGTGCAGGGTGCGCTCCGCCGAAAGCCCGAGCGCGCGGCTCGCGGCGGCGGCGGCGGCGAAGCACCCGGCGGTGGCGGTAACGTGGCACACCGCGTAATGGGCCTTGCCGAGCAGCGCGCCGACGCGCAGCCCGACCTCGTATCCGGCGACGATCGCCGCGCGCAGGTCGGCGGCGGGAAGATCGAGAGACTCGGCGAGGGCGAGGGCCACCGGCATCACGGTGATGCCGGGATGCATGATCGCGAGGCGATGCCCGTCGTCGACCTCGGCGAGATGAGACAGCGCGGCGTTGAGCGCCGCCGCCGCCAGCAGCGGCCGGCCCGCCGGATCTCCCGCCGAAGACGCGGCGCCCGCGCCATCGCGCATCAGCGCCGCGCGGTAGCGGGGTGCGAGGGGATGGGCGACGCCCGCGGCGAGCGCCCCACACCAGTCGAGCGCCGCGTCCCGCACCCGGCCGCGCACGGCAGCGGGAAGAGACGCGCCGTCGAGCGACGCGCACCAGTCCGCCAGCGGCGCGAGCCAGGGTGCGGCAGCGGTCATCCGGCCACCTCTCGGGCAAGCGCGTCGACGATCACCGCGGAGAGGCCGGTGTAGTTCTCGGGCTTGAGCGCGTCCTCAAGCTCCGCCTTGTCGCACGCCTTGACCACGCGCGCATCGGCGAGCAGGAGATCGAGCATCGGCTTGTCCTCCTCCAGCGCCTTGAGCGAGATGTCGTGGATCACCTCGTGCGCGTCGCCGAGCGGCATCGACCGCGACAGCACGAACATCACCCGCTCGGAGAGCAGCACGCCCTTGAGCTGGTCAAGGTTGGCGCGCATCCGCTTCTCGTTGACGCGCAGGCCCGAGAGCACCTTGTGCAGCTGCGCGAGCATCGCTCCGGCAAGGCAGAAGGTTTCCGGCACCGTCACCCATTCGGCGCGCCAGACGCTGCCGTCGCGTTCGTTGAGCGGCGTCATCAGGCGGTCCATCACCGCGGCGTTGCCCTGCACGATCGCGGCGAGCGAGCGCACCCACTCGCTGCCGATCGGGTTGAGCTTGTGCGGCATGGTGCTGGAGCCGACGGTGTCGTGGGTGTAGGCCTCGGCCAACTCGCCGATCTCGGTCATGCACGAGACGTAGATTTCCTGCGCGATGCGGGCCGAGGTTCCGGC
>QKGW01000520.1 GCA_003250275.1 Alphaproteobacteria bacterium | reverse complement strand
AGCAGCACGCGAAGAAGTAACCGATGACGGATCCCGTCATCGCCAACGATGAGGAAAGGGCGCGCCTGGAAGCCGGGCGCGTCCTTTTCGCCCAATCGTGCGACTTCATGCTCGGCGTCGCGAAGGCGGCGCAGTTGCCGAACACCGGCCTCGACGAGATCGCCTTCGTCGGGCGCTCCAACGTCGGCAAGTCGTCGCTGATCAACGCGCTCACCGGGCGCAAGACGCTGGCGCGCATCTCCAACACGCCGGGGCGCACGCAGCAGCTCAACTTCTTCAACCTCGCGGAACGGGTGATTCTCGTCGATCTGCCCGGCTACGGGTTCGCCAAGGTGCCGAAGAAGCAAGTCGACGGCTGGACCCAGCTGATCCTCGACTACCTGCGCGGCCGCCGCGCGCTGGTGCGGGCGATGCTGCTGATTGACGCACGCCACGGCCTGAAGGATAAAGACCGCAACGTGATGTCGACGCTGGACGCCGCCGCGGTCAACTACCAGATCGTTCTGACCAAGGCCGACAAGGTCAAGGCATCGGAACTCGCGGAGATCGTCGCGGCGACCCGCACCGAGGCCGCCACCCACGTCGCCGCCCACCCGGAGATCGTGGTGACCAGTTCGGAAACCGGCGACGGCATTCCCGAGTTGCGCGCCGTTCTCGCCGAGATCGCCTCCCGCGGCTGAGCCCAGCCGCGCCCGTTGTTCGAGGAGCCCCGCCGATGACCCCCATGGAGGAGCCGATGCTCACCATCTCGCCCGACGACCCCGAAGACATGCTGGTCAAGGCGCGTACGCTGTCCGAAGCACTGCCCTACATGCGCAAGTACTCGGGTAAGACCTTCGTGGTGAAGTACGGCGGTCACGCGATGGGCGATCCGGCGCTCGCCGAGCAGTTCGCGCGCGACGTGGTGCTGCTCAAGAAGGTCGGCATCAACCCGATCGTGGTGCACGGCGGCGGGCCGCAGATCGGCCGCCTGCTCGAACGGATGAAGATCCAGAGCACCTTCATCGACGGCCTGCGCGTCACCGACGCCGAGACCATCGACATCGTCGAGATGGTGCTCTCGGGCAAGATCAACAAAGAGATCGTCACCTGGGTCAACGACGCCGGCGGCCTCGCCATCGGCCTCTCGGGCAAGGACGGCGACATGGTCCGCGCGAAGAAGCTCAACCGCACCCAGAAGGACCCGGAATCGAACATCGAGAAGGTGCTCGACCTCGGCTTCGTCGGCGAGCCCTACGCGGTCGACCCGCACATCCTCAACACCTTCGCCAAGTCCGACATCATTCCGGTGATCGCGCCGATCGGCGTCGGCGACAACGGCGAGACCTTCAACATCAACGCCGACACCTTCGCCGGGGCGATCGCCTCCGCGGTCGGCGCGGCGCGCCTCTACATGCTCACCGACGTCTCGGGCGTGCTCGACGGCAAGGGCAACCGCCTCACCGACCTCGTCGCCCACGAAGTCCACGACCTGATCAAGGACGGCACGATCTCGGGCGGCATGATCCCCAAGGTCGAGACCTGCCTCGACGCGGTGGAGAACGGCGTGGAAGCCGCGGTCATCCTCAACGGCAAGATCGCCCACACCATCCTCCTCGAAATCTACACGCCGCAGGGCGCGGGCACCCTGATCCGGGCGCGCTGACGATGGCGGCGCTCGACCGCAGCTTCATCTCCCTGGCGCTCCGCCTCGCCGAGGCGGCGGCGCCGGTGGCGAAGCGCTACTTCCGCCAGCCGATCCCGATCGACGACAAGGCGGACGCGAGCCCGGTGACCATCGCCGACCGCGAGATCGAGGAGACGCTGCGGCAGATCCTTGCCCGGGAGCGGCCCGAGGACGGCGTGATCGGCGAGGAATTCGCCACCACCCGCGAGGGCGCGCGCCACACCTGGGTGATCGACCCGATCGACGGCACCCGCAGCTTCATCACCGGCAAGCCCTGCTTCGGCACCCTCATCGGTCTGCTCTACGAGGGCGAGGCGGTGCTCGGGGTGATCAGCCAGCCGATCACCGGCGAGACCTGGCTCGGCGCGGCGGGGCATCCCTCGACGATGAACGGCGCGGCGATCCGCGTGCGCACCGGGCGCTCGCTCGATCAGGCCTACCTCTACGCGACCGGCCCCGAGATTTTCCGCGACGCGGACGAATGGGCCGCCTTCGGCCGCCTCTCCGAGCGGGCCAAGAGCACCCGCTTCGGCGCCGACTGCTACGCCTACGGCCTGCTCGCGATGGGCTGCATCGACCTCGTCTGCGAGGCCGGGCTCAAGGTCTACGACTACGCCGCGCTGCTGCCGATCATCCGCGGCGCCGGCGGCATCGTCGCCGACTGGTCGGGCGAGGCGCCGGTGCTCAAGGCGTCCGGCACCACCGGCCGCATTCTCGCCGCGGGCGACGGCGCGCTGTTCGCCCAGGCGCAAGAGGCGCTTGCCCACCCGATGTGATCCGTTACCGAAAGGGGTGCCGATGTTCGCGCGAATCCTCGCGGTCCTGATCCTGGTTTTCGCCGCCCCCGCCCTCGCCGCCGAGCCGCAGCCGATGCACGGCATGGCGATGCACGGCGCGCCGAAGTATCCGGCGGACTTCACCCACCTCGACTACGTCAACCCCGGCGCGCCCAAGGGCGGGTATCTCAAGCTCCACGCCATCGGCGGCTTCGACACCCTCAATCCCTACACCCTCAAGGGGATGTCGGCGGCGGGTCTCGGCCTCACCTACGACACCCTGATGACCTCGGCGATGGACGAGGCGTTCACCGAATACGGCCTCCTCGCCAAGACCATCACCGTGCCCGAGGACCGCAGCTGGGCGCGCTTCGAACTGCGCCCGGAAGCGAAGTGGCACGACGGCAAGCCGGTCACCCCCGAGGACGTGATCTTCTCGCTCAAAACCCTGCGCGAGAAGGGCGACCCCTTCTACAACAGCTACTACGCGGGCGTCGCCAAGGTCGAAAAGACCGGGCCGCGCAGCGTCACCTTCACCTTCAAGGAGGCGGGCAACCGCGAGCTGCCGCTGATCGTCGGGCAGATGCCGGTGCTGCCGAAGCACTATTGGGAAGGCCGCGATTTCGCCGCGACCACGCTCGAACCGCCGCTCGGCTCCGGCCCCTACAAGATCGCCAACTTCGAGACCGGGCGCAGCATCGTCTACACCCGGGTGAAGGACTATTGGGGCAAGGACCTGCCGGTCAACACCGGCCGCAACAACTGGGACACGGTGCGCTACGACTACTACCGCGACACCACCGTGGCGCTCGAAGCCTTCAAGTCCGGCGCGTTCGATATGATCACCGAATACGAGGCGAAGAAGTGGGCGACCGCCTACGACTTCCCCGCCGTCCACGACGGCCGGGTGATCCGCGCCGAAATCCCGAAGCACACCCCCTCGGGGATGCAGGGCTTCGTCTACAACACCCGCCGCGCGGTATTCCAGGACCCCAAGGTGCGCGAGGCGCTCGCCTACGCCTTCGATTTCGAGTGGACCAACGCGGCGCTGTTCCACGGCGCGTACAAGCGCATCAACAGCTACTTCGACAACTCCGAGCTCGCCGCCACGGGCCTGCCCTCGCCCGCCGAGCTGAAGCTCCTCGAACCCTTCCGCGGCGAAATCCCGCCCGAGGTGTTCACCAAGGAATACCACTCGCCCGAAACCAAAGGGCCGGACGGCATCCGCGCCAACCTGCGCGTCGCGCTCAGGATCCTGCGCGACGCCGGATACGCGCTCAAGAACGGCGTGATGACCAACGCCGCGGGCCAGGAACTGCGCTTCGAGATCATGCTCAACGCGGCGCAGGGCGCGGCGTTCGAGCGCATCACCCTGCCGTTCATCCAGAACCTCAAAAAGATCGGCGTCGAGGCCGAGATCCGCTCGGTCGACGTCAACCAGTTCCAGAACCGGGTGCAGCAGTTCGACTTCGACATGATGGTCGGCACCTTCGCCCAGTCGCTCTCGCCGGGCAACGAGCAGGAGGGCTACTTCGGCTCCGATTCGGCCGGCCGGCCGGGCTCGCGCAACGTCGCCGGGGTGAACTCGCCCGCGATCGACGCGATGATCCGCCACATCGTCCTCGCCAAGGACCGCGACGAACTGATCGCCGCGACCCGCGCGATGGACCGCATCCTCCTGTGGTCCCACTACGTCATCCCGCAGTGGTTCCTGCCCTACGACCGCCTCGCCTACTGGAACCGCTTCGGCAGGCCCGAGATGCTCACCCTCCAGGGCGCGGACACCTTCGCCTGGTGGATCGACCCCAAGCGCGACGCCGCGCTGGTGCGCTGAACGCAAAAGAAACCGCCGCTCCGGCTTCCCGGAGCGGCGGTTCCGTGACCCCAAAAAGCGCGGGGGTCAGGCTGCCTTGCGACGCCGCACGCCATAGCCGGCAGCGCCGACCACGGCGGTGAGGAACAGCGGCAAGGCGGCAGGAAGCGGAACGGTCGAGACGCCGAGCGCCGCGACGCTGCCGGTGCCTCCGTTGGTCCCGAGCACGTCGGCCGCGAAGTAGTAGCCACCCGCGTTGCCGACGAAGTCGGCGAGGGTGATGCCCGAAGCGCTGGTCACGCTGAACACCAGCGGACCCGCATCGCCGTTACCGCCGCCGTTGGGGCCGGTGTAGGCGATGCCGTCGGTGAAGGTGCCGTAAGGCGTCGCAGCCGGCGACTCCTCGGGCGAATAGTAGTAGAGCGACGGGTCGTCCAGAACCGTGACCACCGCGCCGAGAACGGTCTCGGCGAGGTTGAAGACGAACGGCGTATGCGGACCGCCGGTATTGACGAACAGCACGCCCGGCTCAAGCTCAACGGTAACGTTGACCTGATTGGCGCTGATCTGATCGAGCGTCACCGTGCCCTGCGAACCCGAACCGATGGTCGGGCTGGAGATGACGTCGAGCGAGTACACCAAACTCGCTTCCGCACGTCCGGCGAAAAGCGAGAGGCCTGCCAAAATCCCTACAATGAGCGCGAATTTTCTCATTTTATCCTCCTGCCGAACGCCGATCCCCAATCGGCTCGCACTTGTTGCTTCACAATATAAAAGCAAATTGTATGCCACTGTTGTTTTTCAATGTGTTAGAGTGTTTCCGAGAATGATAATGTAAAAATTCCTGACGCTCGGAATGGCGGTTTTCGCGGTTTTCGTCGCCACGCGCCGCCGAAAGAGAATTTTCGGCTTTTGCATCAAAGGGGTTGATTGCGGGAGCGGCTGTAAACAAACACTAATGGGTCGATCGCGGGCGGCGCCCGCGCAACGAGGATCGCCGATGTACGCCTACGTGGTTCGCCGCCTGCTGCTGATACCGCTGACCCTGCTCGGGATCATCGCGGTGAATTTCGTCTTCGTGCAGCTCGCCCCGGGCGGGCCGATCGAGCAGGTACTCGCGCGCCTCGAAGGCCGCACCACCGACGCCACCGCGCGGATCTCCGGCACCGGCGCCGCCGAGACCGCGCGCCCCGCCCCCGGTCAGGGCAGCTCGGTCGCCTCGAAGTACCGCGGCGCGCAGGGGCTCGACCCCGAGTTCATCAAGAACCTCGAAAAGCAGATGGGCTTCGACAAGCCGCCGCTCGAACGCTTCTGGCTGATGGTGAAGTCCTACGCCCGCTTCGACCTCGGCAAGAGCTACTTCCGCGACGCCTCGGTGGTCGACCTGATCCTCGAAAAGCTGCCGGTCTCCGCCTCGCTCGGCATCTGGAGCACGTTGATCATCTACCTGATCTCGATCCCCTTGGGGGTGCGAAAGGCGGTGCGCGACGGCTCGCGATTCGACGTCGCGTCGAGTTGGGCGATCATCGTCGGGCACGCGATTCCGGGCTTCCTCTTCGCGATTCTGCTGATCATCGTGTTCGCCGGCGGGCGCTACCTCCACTGGTTCCCGCTGCGCGGCCTGACCTCGGACAACTGGGACGCGCTCAGTTGGCCGATGCGCATCCTCGACTACGCCTGGCACCTCGCGCTGCCGGTCACCGCGCTGGTGATCGGAGGCTTCGCCGCGCTCACCATGCTGACCAAGAACGCGTTCCTCGAAGAGATCAACAAGCAGTACGTGCTCACCGCGCGCGCCAAGGGGCTCTCGGAACGCGGCGTGCTCTACGGCCACGTCTTCCGCAACGCGATGCTGGTGGTGATCGCGGGCTTCCCCGCCACCCTGATCGGGATGCTGTTCACCGGCTCGGTGCTGATCGAGGTGATCTTCTCGCTCGACGGCATCGGCCTCCTCGGCTTCGAGGCGGCGATGAACCGCGACTACCCGGTGATGTTCGGCACGCTCTACGCCTTCTCGCTGCTCGGCCTGATCCTCGGGCTGATCTCGGACCTCACCTACCACTTCGTCGATCCCCGCATCGACTTCGAAGCGCGGGAGGTCTAGGGCATGGCGCTCGCCGACCGCTTCGACCTCTCGCCGATGACCCGCCGCCGCCTCGCGGCGTTCCGCGCCAACGGGCGCGGCTACTGGTCGCTCTGGGTGTTCCTCGCGCTGTTCGGCGTCAGCCTGTTCGCCGAGTTCATCGCCAACGACCGGCCGCTGCTGGTGTCCTACGACGGCAGCCTCTACGCGCCGGTGTTCACCGACTATCCCGAGACCACCTTCGGCGGCGACTTCCCCACCCCGGCGGACTACCGCGACCCGTTCGTGGCGGAAAAGATCGCCGAGAAGGGCTGGATGCTCTGGCCGCCGATCCGCTTCTCCTACGACACCGTCAACTTCGACCTCGGCCGCCCGACCCCCGCGCCGCCGACCGCGGTCAACTGGCTCGGCACCGACGACCAGGGGCGCGACGTGCTCGCGCGGCTGATCTACGGCTTCCGCATCTCGGTGCTGTTCGGCCTCGCGCTCACCGTCACCTCCTCGGCGGTCGGCGTCGCCGCGGGCGCGGTGCAGGGCTACCTCGGCGGATGGGTCGACCTGGTGTTCCAGCGCTTCCTCGAAATCTGGTCGAGCCTGCCGCAGCTGTTCATCCTGATCATCGTCTCCTCGGCGATCGTGCCGGGCTTCTGGACGCTGCTGATCATCCTCCTGCTGTTCAGCTGGACCGCGCTCGTCGGCGTGGTGCGCGCCGAGTTCCTGCGCGCCCGCAATTTCGAGTACGTGCGCGCCGCACGCGCCCTCGGGCTTTCGGATTTCCGCATCGTCGTGCGCCACGTGCTGCCCAACGCGATGGTCGCGACGATCACCTTCCTGCCGTTCGTGCTCTCGGGCGCGGTGGTGGCGCTCACCAGCCTCGACTTCCTCGGCCTTGGCCTGCCGCCGGGCTCGCCCTCGCTCGGCGACCTGCTGCGCCAGGGCAAGGAAAACCTCCAGGCGCCGTGGCTCGGGCTTTCGGGCTTCGTCGTCGTCTCCCTGTTGCTGAGCCTGCTCGTCTTCGTCGGCGAGGCGGTGCGCGACGCCTTCGACCCGAGGAAGACCCGATGACCGAAGCGCCGCTCCTCTCCGTCGAGAACCTTTCCGTCGCGTTCGGCGGCGGCCCCGAGGTGGTCAAGGGCGTGTCCTTCGCCGTCGGCAAGGGCGAGACCGTGGCGCTGGTCGGCGAATCGGGCTCGGGCAAGTCGGTCACCGCGCTTTCGGTGCTGCGCCTGCTGCCCGCCCACGCCCGCCACCCGCGCGGCGCGATCCGCTTCGACGGCGCCGACGTCCTCGCGATGACCAAGGCCGAGTTGCAGGAGATCCGCGGCGGGCGCGTCGGCATCGTGTTCCAGGAGCCAATGACCTCGCTGAACCCGCTGCACAGCATCGGCCGCCAGATCGGCGAGATGCTCGCGCTGCACAAGGGGCTCAAGGGCCCGGCGGCGCGCGCGCGCATCGTCGAGCTGCTCGCTCTCGTCGGCCTGCCGAACCCCGAGAGCCGCCTCGACGCGCTGCCGCACGAGCTTTC
>QKGW01000112.1 GCA_003250275.1 Alphaproteobacteria bacterium | reverse complement strand
ATCGTCGGCGTCGAGCGCTTCGCCGTGCCCGAGGGCGCGGACCGCGAAACCCTCGACGCGATGAGCTTCGCCTCGGTGCTGCATCTGCTCGCCGAGGCCACTCCGGCGCTGGTCGCGCGCGCGCCGCTGCCGCGCCTCGATGCGCGCTGGTCGGGCCGCCGCGCCAGCCTCGCCGATTTCCAGGCGCTCTGCCGCCTGCCCGAGGGCGTCGATGCCGAGGAATTCGCGCGCCGCTACCGCGCGGTCGGCGAGGGACCCGAGCACGCCCTCGAAATCACGCTCCACGGCCATCGCTTCCGTCTCGACAACCGCCGCGGCGACGCGGTAGTGGTGGGCGGCCTGGCCCGCTCCGCCGGGTCTTGACGCCACGGCGGCACGGACGCACAAAAGGCGGTCAACCGCCGCGCGCAGGGGGAAAGGGAACGCTTGGCCAATCCTGAGAACGAAGGCGGCACCGGCCAGGCGATCGGCAGCCTGCTGATCATTCTTGGCGCGGCGATGTGGGTGCCCGCGATCCTCGATCTCGCCGACCAGCAGACCGAGTGGACCGCGTTCGCGCTCGCTTCCGGATTCACCGTGTTCTTCGGCGTGATGCTGCTCGCCACCACGCGCGACACCAGCTTCGGCACCACGCCGCTGCGGCGCGCGTACTTCATCACCGTCGGCGCGTGGGTGGTGCTGTCGCTGTTCGGCGCGCTGCCGTTCTGGATCTCGAACCAGAACATCTCCTACACCGATGCGGTGTTCGAGACCGTTTCGGGCCTCACCACCACCGGCTCGACGGTGCTCTCCGGGCTCGACACCATGCCCGCCGGGATTCTGCTCTGGCGCGCGCTGCTGCAGTGGATGGGCGGCATCGGCATCGTGGTGATGGCGATCGCGATCCTGCCGATGTTCCGCGTCGGCGGAATGCAGATGTTCAAGCTCGAAAGCTCGGAAAAGACCTCCGACAAGATCTCGCCGCGGGTGCGCAGCATGGCCTTGCGCATCGGCGGGGTCTACATCCTCCTCACCATTGCGTGCATGGTCACCTACTGGGCGCTCGGGATGACCGCGTTCGAGGCGGTGGTGCACGCGATGACGACGCTTTCGACCGGCGGCTACTCCACCTCGGATGCGTCGATGGGGCACTTCGACAGCCTCGCGATGGAGTGGGCGGGCACGGTGTTCATGCTCGCGGGCGGCACGCCGTTCGTGCTCTTCGTGCTGGTGTTCTCGGGGCGCGGGCCGCTGGTGATCTTCCGCGATTCGCAGGTCAAGCGGATGCTCGCGACCGCGCTGATCTCGGCGGTGATGGTGACCGCCTGGCTGATCGTCGCCAACGACTTCGACCCCTGGACCGCGTTCACCCGCGCGATGTTCAATCTCGTCTCGGTGATGACCACCACCGGCTACGCCTCGGTCGACTACTCGCTCTGGGGGCCGCCTGCGGTCGCGATCTTCTTCTTCATGACCTTCGTCGGCGGCTGCGCCGGATCGACGGCGGGCGGGCTCAAGATGTTCCGTTTCGAAATCCTCTGGCAGGACATCGTCAAGGAATGCCGCCGCCTGCTGTATCCCCACGGCGTGTTCCCGGATATGATCGCGGGGCGCCCGGCGACCGAGTCCCTGGTGCGCGACGTTCAGGTGTTCGTGCTCTGCTACGCCGTCACCTGCGCCGCGCTGGTGCTGGTGCTGGCGTGTTACGGGCTCGACTTCATCACCGCGCTCTCCGGCGCGGCCACCGCGCTCGCCAACGTCGGCCCGGGTCTCGGCCCGGTGATCGGCCCGGCGGGCAACTTCGCGTCCCTGCCGGACGGCGCCAAGTGGGCGCTCGACGCGGGGATGATTCTCGGACGCCTCGAATTCGAGACGGTGTTCGTGATGATGACGGCCCATTTCTGGCGCGATTGACGCGCCCCAACGGTTTGGAGGTTTTCCGATGAAGGCGATGATCGTTCCGGTGACCGCGTTCTCGCAGAACTGCACCATCCTCTGGTGCGAGAAGACGCTCGAGGCCGCGGTCGTCGATCCCGGCGGCGACCTCGCGGAAGTCGAGGC
>QKGW01000081.1 GCA_003250275.1 Alphaproteobacteria bacterium | reverse complement strand
CGACGTTGCGCGCGATCTCGGCGGTGGCGGCGGTCTGCTCCTCGACCGCCGAGGCGATCGTCGCCTGGATCGAGCTGATCCGGTCGATGATCGTCGAGATTTCCTCGATCGCGCTGACCGCCTCGCCGGTGGACTGCTGCACCTCGGAAATCTGCTTGGAGATATCCTCGGTGGCGCGCGCGGTCTGGTTGGCGAGGTTCTTCACTTCACCCGCGACGACCGCGAAGCCTTTGCCCGCGTCGCCCGCGCGCGCCGCCTCGATCGTCGCGTTGAGGGCGAGCAGGTTGGTCTGGTTGGCGATGTCGGTGATCAAGCCGACGACCTCGCCGATGCGCTGCGCCGCGCTCGCGAGCGCGGTGACGAGGCCGTTGGTGCGCTCGGTCTGGGTCACCGCGTCGGCTGCGACGTCGGCGGCGGCGGCGACCTGACGGCCGATCTCCCCGATCGAGGACGAAAGTTCCTCGGCGGCGGAGGCGACGGTCTCGACGTTGTTCGACGCCTGCTCGGTGGCGGCGGCGACCGAGGTCGCCTGGGCGTTGGTCTCCTGCGAGATTTCCGAAAGCGACGAGGCGGTCTCGTGCATCTGCGCCGCCGCGCTCGCTACCGACTGGGCGATCGCCTGCACGCTCGCTTCCATCGCGTCGGCGAGGGCGTTCATCGCCGCCTTCTTTTCTTCGGCGGCGCGCTCGGCCATCGCTTCCTGCTCGGCGGTCATCGCGTCGAGCCGGAGGGCGTTGTCCTTGAACACCTGAACCGCCGTGGCGATGCCGCCGACCTCGTCGGTGCGGTCGAGATAGGGAACGTCGATGGTCTTTTCGCCCTCGGCGAGGCGGCCCATCGCGCCGGTGATCTCGACGATCGGGCGGGCGACGAGGCGCACGGTGAGCCAGTTGAGCGAGATCACCACGAGCAGCACCAGCACCGCGACGACGGAGAGCACCGACGAGGCGTCGGCGAGGCTCTGCCCGGCGTCGGCGATCGCCGCGTCGGTGGCGCCGACCATGTGCTTGACCATCGCGTTGGTGGCGGCGTCGAGTTCGCCGCGCACGCCGCGCGCCTGCACGTACCAGAGCTCGTTGCTGCGCTGCGCCAGCGCCATCAGCAGGCTCGCGGAGGATTCATAGGTATTCATCATCTGCGCCACCGAATCCACCACACCCTCGATCGGCGTTTCGCCGGCGAGGCCCGCGGCCATCTGGATCGCCGCCTGGGCGGTCTGCAACGCCTGCTGCTGGAGCTTGGCGTCGGCCTCGGTGGTGGTGAGGAGGTAGCGCATCATCGAGGTGCGCGCCGAAACCAGGCTCTGGCTCGCCGACATCAGCGGGTTGACCAGCAGCGGCGTCGAGGACATCGCCTGGTTGACCGCGTAGTTGAGCGCGTCCGCGAGCTTGGGCGCGAGCGCGAACAGCTCGCTCTGGCGCTCCATGTAGGCGCGCCGCAGCTCGATCCCCTGGTCGGTGAGGGCGCTGTAGGCCTCGACCTTGGCGAGCATGGTGTCGAGATGCTTGCTGTTCTCGCCGCCCGCGGTCTTCGCCGCGGCGATCGCCTCCTTCACCGTGGCGATCGCCTGGGTGCGCTTGGTGGTGCTGGCGGCTTCGAAACCTTGCAGAGCCTCCGCGGTCTGGGCCTTCGAGATGCCGAGGTTGGCGTATCCCGCGCTCGCCACTTGGAATTGCGCGGTCTGGGCCAGTTCGGAAAGCCGGGCGTTCAGACGCACCGCTTGGAAGGCGCCCTCGATCTTGTGGAACGCCGACCACGACGTGCCCGCCATGATCGCGATGAGGGTGATGATGATCGCGGCGCTGCCGTACAGCTTGACCGGCATACGGAGGTTCTTGAGATTTGTCATGACGTCACCGACGTAAGTATGAGGACATACGTATGCAGTCCTCCTATGGGATGAGAAAGAAAAAATGTCGGATACGAGTTTGTCTGACAAATGCTAAATTTTCGTAAGGGATTACCGCACGCTTCGCGGCGCCCTTCCGATGGCGCAGGCGGCAACGCCGGGCGAATCGGGAAATTTTATCAGAAGTTGTCGGGCGCGATCGGCGGTCGCGCGGAGCGGGAAATCCGCGCCGAAATCAGCCCGGCGGCGACGACCGCGCCGCTCACGCCGACCCCCACGAACAGGGGGTTAATCGGCAGGGCGAAAAGCAACTTCGACGCGACCGCGCCGAAGGTGCCGAGCGCCATCGCCGCCACGCCCCATGCCGCCGGCAGGCGGAACGGCGCGAACACCGCGAGCGACAGCGGCAGGAACAACCCCGCGCCGCGCAGCGCCATCGACATGTAGTTCCAGTCGAGCACGTAGCTGTCGAGGTGGGTGACCGCGATCGCCGCGGCGATGATCGTGACCACGAGCACGGTGGCGCGGTTGAGGCGGAGGATGTCGCGGTCGCGGTGGAGGCCGAGGAGCGCCTGGCCGATGTCGCGCGAGAGCATCGTGCCGATCCCCAGGGTGAGCCCGGCGATCGAGCCGACCACCGAGAGCATCAGGCCGCCGAGCGCGATGCCCGCCACCGGCGCGGGGAGGTATTCGGCGATGAACATCGGCAGCGCGAGGATCGGCGACATTTCGGGGTGCAGCACCCGCATCGCCATGCCCACCGCCACCGACGGCAACCCGACCGGAATGGTGATCGCCGCGGCGGTGTAGGCGCCGATCGCGGCGGTGCGCGAATCCGAGGCGGCGTAGAGCGCCTGGATGTAGGTCTGGGTGCAGACGATGCCGACGATCAGCGAGAACACGTTGCCGAGGGTCTGCCCGACGCCGCGCCCGAACAGGCTGAACCACGGCGTGGAGGGGAAGCGCTGAGAGAAATCGGGCAGGTCCGCGAGCACCATCACCGCGACGACGCCTGCGGCGAACAGCGTCGTCCACAGCACCAGCATCTTGAACAGCCCGGCGACGCCGGCGGCGCGCAGGCCGCCCCACAGCACCATCGCCACCACCAGCGCGACGATCACCGCCGCCGACGAAAGGTGCGAGATGCCGGTCATCGCCGCGATCATCGGGATCGCGGCGAGCGCGCTCGCCACCGCCGAGAACAAAATGCCGAGGGAGGAGGCGAGGCTCGCGATCGGCCCTGCGGCGCGGCCGTAGTTGACCACCAGGTACTGCGACACGGTTTCGAGCCCCGAGTGGCGCAGCGGCCGGGCGTAGAAGGTGCCGATGAGGAGGAAGCCGATGCCCGAGCCGAGGGTGAACCACCAGCCCGAAAGCCCGACAGTGCAGGCGAGTTGGGCGGTGCCGATGGTCGCCGCGCCGCCGATCACGGTGCCGGCGATGCCGCCCGCGACCACCCCCGCGCCCGAGGAACGCCCGCCGAGGCTGAAGCCTTCGGCGGTGCTGGTCTTGCGTCCGGCGCGCGCGCCGAGGCCGAGGGCCAGTGCGATGGTGGCGATGAGAAAGAGAAAATGGATCGGGCCCAGCGACATGAAACGGCATCCGGTGTGGAGACGTCCCAGGATGGGCCTCGCGGCGTAGGGAATTCAATACGAAATTTCCCTGATTCTTTTGCGCCGCCGCGCCGCGGGTGTAGCCGTGCGGGCGCACACCACATAATGTAGGAAACGGGTGTCGCGCTCGCGCGATAGGGGAACGGAGGATGGCGAAGTGGGAATGCGGTTCCGCGATTGGCCGCTCGGCGTCAAGCTGCTGGTCGCCCCCGGCCTGGTGATGGCCACGGCGCTCGCCGCCGCCATGTTCGCCTACGTGGTGTTCTCCGATTTGCGCGCCGCGACCGCCGCGCGCACCGCCGAAATGCAGGTCAGCGAGCACCGCATGACCACCCTGCGCCTCGCACTGGTGAAGAGCGATCTCGCGCTGTTCCGTGCGATCATCTGGCGCGGCCTCGGCACTGCGCCGGAGGTCGAGGCGAGCCTGATTTCCGCCGCCGAGGCCCAGCTCGCGGGCGTCGCGACGCTCGCCGAGATCGCCGCCGCGGGAGTGGGCGGCTCGCCCGAAGCGCCGCTCGTCGAAGCGGTCCGCACCGAAACCCGGCGCTACGTCGCCGCCGCGCGCGCGGCGCTCTCGGGCTCAGGAGGCGCGCGTCAACCGCCGCTCGCCGAAGCGGAACGCCGCTATGCCGACGCGGACGCGGCGGTCGGCGTGTGGCGGACCTTCCACATCGACGACCGGCAGCGGATCGAAAGCGCGGCGGAGGACGCGACCCGCCGCATCGCCACCGCCTTCGTGTTCGGCGCGTGCGGCGCGTTCGCCGTCGGGGTGATGCTGTCGCTGCTGCTGAGCCGGCGGATCTCCGCTTCGGTGCACAACGCCACCGGGGCGCTCACCCGCCTCGCCGCGGGCGAGACCGGCGTCGAGGTGGTTGCGCCCGACCGCGCCGACGAGGTCGGGCGCCTGCTCCAGGCGGCGGTGGTGTTCAAGGAGAACGCGCTCGCTCTCGAAGCCGCCGCGTCCGAGCGCGCGGCGCTCGAAGCGCGATCCCGCGCCGCGCTGCAGGAGCAGTTCGATCGCGTCGCGGCGAGCGAGCAGCGCCTGCGCGACATCGCGGAATCCGCTTCCGACTGGTTCTGGGAGACCGACGCCGAGGACCGCCTGACGATGGTTTCCGGGCGCTTCTTCGCGATCAGCGGCTTCGCCCGCGAGGACGTGGTCGGCGCGACCCGCCTGCGCTTCGCCAAGTCCGCCCGCACCCAGGAGGACGCGGCGCAGTGGGTCGCCTACGCCAAGGACATCGCGGCGCACCGGCCGTTCCGCAACCTCGACTACTGCATCCAGGCGAAGGACGGCCGGGTGGTGCACATCCGCTCGAACGGCGTGCCGTTCTTCGACGAGCACGGCCGCTTCGGCGGGTATCGCGGCGCGTCGTCGGACGTCACCGAACTCGTCGATGCCCAGCGCGAGGCGTTGCAGTCCTCGCGGCTTGCGAGCGTCGGTCAGCTCGCCGCCGGCATTGCGCACGAGATCAACACGCCGATCCAGTACATCGGCGACAACCTGCGCTTCTTCGAGACCTCGTTCGGCCAGGTCGGCGGCGCGATCGCCCAGGTCCGCGAGGCGAGTGCCGCCGATCCGGCGCTCGGCGCGCGCGTCGGCGAGATTCTCGACGCCGCCGACGTCCCCTATCTCGTCGAGGAGGTGCCGGTGGCGGTGCGCCAGTCGCTCGACGGCGTCGAGCACGTCGCGCGGATCGTCCGCTCGATGAAGGAATTCTCGCACCCCGGCAGCAACGCCAAGGTCATGACCGACATCAACCGCGCGGTCGAAAGCACGTTGATCGTCACCACCAACGAATGGAAGCACACCGCGAAGGTGGAAAAACATCTTGCGGAGGATTTGCCGAAAATTCTGTGTCTGCCCGCGGACATCAATCAGGTATTGTTGAACCTTGTGGTCAACGCCTCCCACGCACTCGAGGGGCGCGATGCTCCGGGATTGATCCGCGTCTCCACCCGCCTCGACGACGATGCGGTGGAGATCAGGGTCGCGGACAACGGTCCGGGTGTTCCCGAGGATCTGCGCGAGCGCGTGTTCGATCCGTTCTTCACCACCAAGCCGGTGGGCAAGGGAACCGGGCAGGGGTTGGCGATCGCGATGGACGTGGTGGTCAAGAAGCATGGCGGCCGCCTGTCGGTCGAGGAGACGCCCGGGGGCGGCGCGACCTTCGTGGTGCGCCTCCCGGTTCGGGCGGAGGTCGGAGGTAGTGGGGATGAAACTCTCGATTCTGTTCGTCGATGACGACGTCAACCTGCTGCGCGGGCTGCGCCGGGTGCTGCACAAGCAGCGCGAGGACTGGGACATCACCTTCCTCGACAGCCCGGTCGAGGCGCTGAAGCTGCTCGACGCGCAACGCTTCGACGTCGTGGTCTCCGACATGCGGATGCCCGAACTCGACGGCGCCTCCCTGCTTTCCGAGGTCGAGCGCCGCCACCCCGGCACGATCCGCGTGGTGCTCTCGGGCTACACCGAGGAAAAGAGCGTTCTGCGCACCATCGGGCCGACCCACCAGTACCTCGCCAAACCCTGCAACACCGACGATATCGTCTCGCTTCTCGACCGCACCCTGGCGCTCAAGGCGATGCTGCGGAGCGAGCCGCTGCGCGACCTCGCCACCAGCCTCCACAACCTGCCGTCGCCTTCCGATCTCTACCTCCGCATCACCGCCGAGATGCGCAAGGAGGCCTCGTCGCTGCGCAACATCGCCGAACTCATCGGCGCCGACGTGGCGATGACCGCGGAGGTTCTGCGGATCACCAATTCCGCCTACTTCTCGCTCGGCAGCCGGGTGCACGACGTGTTCCAGGCGGTGCGCCTGCTCGGGCTCGAAACCGTGCGCGCGCTGGTGCTGCAGGTCGGCATTTTCCGCCAGTTCGACAAATCCCCCGAGCACGCCGCGGTGCTGCGCGATCTCGATAGCTACGGCCTCTCCGTCGCCACCCTGGCGCGCCGCATCGCGCGCGAGGAGGGGCTCAGCGAGAACCTGCGCGACCAGGCCTTCTGCGCGGGGATGCTCGCGTGCATCGGCACCCTGGTGTTCTTCGACGCCGAGCCGCTCAAGACCCGCGAAATCCTCCGCCGCGCCGAGGAGGGCGAGGACCTCGCCGCTCTCGAACGCGAGGTGTTCGGCGCGAGCCAGGCGGAGCTCGGCGGCTACCTGCTCGGCCTCTGGGGCTTCAACAACGCGGTGGTCGAGGCGGTGCTCTACCAGAACAAGCCCTCCGCCTGCGTCTACGCCGACCGCTCGTCGCTCACCTGCGTGCATCTCGCGCGCGCGTTCGGGCCGCGCTGGCCGTTCGGCAGCCGCACCCTGCGCCCGGTGATGCTCGACATCGACTACGTCCGCCACCTCGGCATGGAGGCGAAGGTGAAAAGCTGGCTCGAAACCCTGGTCGAGGACGACCGGGAGGCGGCGCGATGACCGAACGCATTCTCCTAATCGACGACGACCTCAACCTGCTCTCCTCGATGAAGCGCCAGTTCCGCGGCCAGTATGCGCTCGAAACCGCGAGCAGCGGCGAGGAGGCGGTGGCCCTCGTCGACGCCGGGGAGAGCTTCGCCGTGGTGGTGTGCGACATGCGCATGGGCGGCATGGACGGCATCGCGACGCTCGCGCGGATCCGCGAAAGCGCGCCCGACACCGTGCGCCTGATGCTCACCGGCAACGCCGACATGCAGACCGCGATCGACGCGATCAACACCGGGCAGATCTTCCGCTTTCTCACCAAGCCGTGCCCGCCCGAGCTGATCGTCTCCGGTCTCGACGCCGCGCTCGAACAGTACCGCCTCGTCACCGCCGAGCGCGAACTGCTCGAAAAGACCCTCGCGGGTTCGGTCAAGGTGCTGATCGACATGCTCGCGATGGCCTCGCCCGCGGCGTTTTCGCGCGCGACGCGGATCCGCAACTGGGCGCGCAAAGTCGGGCGGGCGCTCGAACTGCCGCAGCGCTGGCAGCTCGAAATCGCGGCGATGCTCGGGCCGGTTGGCCTGCTTTCGGTGCCGCCCGAGGTGTTGCAGAAGCTCGCGGTCGGGCACCCGCTCACCGAGATCGAGCGCAGCATGATCGAGCGCAGCCCCGAGGCGGCGCGCAACATCATCGCTCACATCCCGCGCCTCGCCGGAGTGGCGAAGATCATTCACCTGCAGAACCGCGGCTTCGACGGCTCGGGCTTCCCCGCCGACGGCCCGAAGGGCACCGAGATTCCGATGGATGCGCGGGTGCTGCACATCCTCACCGCGCTCGCCAACGTCGCGCATGGGCCGGGGCCCGAGCGCGCCGATTTCGAAACCCTGAGCCTGCGCGCCGAAACCTTCGATCCGACGCTGTTCGCGCGGATCCGCAAGGCGCTCGAAATCGCCACCGACAAGGGCCGCACCGGCCGCGCGACGCGGACGCTCGCGACCGGGCTGCTGCTCCCCGA
>QKGW01000387.1 GCA_003250275.1 Alphaproteobacteria bacterium | reverse complement strand
CAAGCCGTTCCACTTCGCCCAGGTCGAAACCTCGTGCCGCGCGGCGGGGCTCGCGTTCGCGGGCAACGCGCGGCTGTTCCTCAACATGCTCGACCTCGCGGTGCGGCCCGAGGCACGCGCCCTGCTCAAGCGCGCAACCTCGCGCAGCGCCTTCGAGACCCTGCGCGACGGTCTGCGCAACCCGTTCTACCGCCGCGACGTCTACGTCAAGGGTACGCCGATCGCCGACGAGGCGCGGTTCTGGAAGCTGCACGACGACCTGATCGTCGGCCTCGTCGAGGATGCGCCCCCAGGCGTCGACCTCGGCGGCACCGAGGTGGCATTCGACGCCTTTCCCTTCGCCGCGTTGCGCGAGGGCCTCGCGGGCGGGCCGCGCCGCGTCGCCGAAATCCCCGGTCTGATCCCCGAAATCGCTCGCGACGCGGTGCGCGCCGCGCTCGGCCTCGGCCTCGTGCGCGCGCTGCCGTCGTTCGCCGAACCGGCGCCGCCGCCGGAGGGCGACCGTCTCCGCGTGCCGCACCCGCTCAACCGCGCGCTGCTCGCCGACGCGCTGCACGCGCACGGCCCGCTGCCGCTCGCGAGCGTCGCGATCGGCGGGTTCGTCGAGATGCGGCGCACCGAGGCGATCGCGCTCGATGCGATTGCCGCGTCCGAGGCGGGCTTTGCCGGAGCGGAGGCGGCGGTGGTCGCGCGGCTGATGTCCGCTGCCGAAAGCCGCTCCGGAGATCTCGGGGCGGCGGCCGCCTTGCACGTGGTGGCCCGCGAAGGCCTCGCTCTGCTCACGCCCGAACGCCTCGTGCTGCTCGCCCGCCTCGGCGTGGTCGAGGCGTTCTAGGCGGCTCCATCCAGGCCGATTGCGGCGGGTTGTTCGTTCAGGGCAAAATCGACCGCTGCGGCGGCATGGAGAAGCGTGCTGTCGAAGACCGGCAGTTGAGTGTCTGCGGAATTGATCAGGAGGCCGATCTCGGTGCAGCCGAGGATCACCGCGTCCGCCCCCCGGTCGGCGTGGCGGGCGATGATCTCGCGGTAAGCGGCGCGTGAGGCGGGCTCGACCACGCCCTGGCAGAGTTCGTCGAAGATCACCGTGTGCACGATGCCGCGCTCGGCGTCGTCGGGGATCATCGGTTCGAGGCCGAAATTCGCGGCGAGGCGCTCGGCGTAGAATGGCTGCTCCATGGTGTAGCGGGTGGCGAGCAGCAGCGGACGCTTCACCCCCGCCGCCTTGAGCGCTGCGCCGGTGGCGTCGACGATGTGGATCAGCGGTACGCCGGCGGCGCGCTCCACCGCGTCGGCGACGAGGTGCATGGTGTTGGTGCAGATCAGCACGCAGTCCGCGCCCGCCTTGGCGAGGCCCTGCGCGGCGTCGCCGAGCGCCGCCGCGGCGAGGTCCCAGCGGCCCGCGGTCTGCATCGCGACGATCTCGGAGAAGTCGACCGAGTGGAGCACGACCTTCGCCGAGGCGAGGCCGCCGCGGCGCGCGCGCACCGTTTCGTTGATGACCTTGTAGTAGGTCACCGTGCTTTCCCAGCTCATCCCGCCGAGCAACCCGATGGTGCGCATCACGACCTCTCCCGGTATCGATTTGAAGGATTCCAGGATAGCGCCGCGGGTCGCGGAAAAGTTATCAAAGTTTGCTGGGAATGCCGGGGAGCGGAGAACCGTATGGCGCGGTTCTCCGGGAAATTGGGAAAATTTTCTCAGGCCACGCGGATTTCCGCGCGATGGTTCCGCGCCACCGCACCGATGCCCGCGAGCGACGCCGCCTTGGCGCTCATCGTGACGATGGCGAACCCGGCGGCGGCGAGCGCGATGCCGTAGGGGCCGCGCAGGGCGTCGGAGCCGCAGAGGATGACTTCCCCGGCGTCGGGGTAGAGGCCGCGCATCGCGCGGACTTCCGCGCCGATGAGGATGCCCGAGAGGTACGACGGCGTCCGTTCCGGGGTCATGTCGCCATAGAGCGTGCGGCAGCGCGCGGTGAAGAGCTGGTGCAGCAGGCCGTCGGCGCTCGCCGCCTGGTCGAGGCCCTTGCGGAAGGCGTCCTCGTCGAACGGCGCCGCGCG
>QKGW01000513.1 GCA_003250275.1 Alphaproteobacteria bacterium | reverse complement strand
CCTGCCGCGCCGCCAAAGCGGTCTCGCAGCCCCCGTTCAGGTGGCGCGGGTCAACGCAACGCGCAGCGACGCCGCACTCGACGTCGACGTCACGCGCATCGAGGCGCCGGTTCCCGGCGCACTCGCCCTGTTCGTCTCCGGACTGCTCATCCTCGCGGTGGCGAATCTGCGACGCCCGCGCCGCGCACGGGCCTGACCCGCCCTGGGGCGTCCGGCGGGATTCCGCCGGGCGCCCTCGACCCTCTCCGCCATTTTCGGCTTCCAGCACCCCCGCGCCGGTCGGGCCGGGTGAGCGCGCGGTCGCGGAAAACGCGTCCTTCGGGATTTCTTTACAAGCCTGCCCGAGTCGGATTCCGGCGTCTTTCCGCCATGGCGCGCCGGATCGGCGAAAAAGCGCAGCTTTCCGCGGGTTTCCGGGAATATGCAAATGCGAGGCGGTTGCATATCGGGTGTCCGAAATTTTTACAGATGGCCTTCCGCTCAGCAAAAAAACACATTCATATCAGTGTATTACGGAGATGGCACGATCGTTGCTGATGAGGAGCCAGGTTTCTTGCGAACGGACCAAAAATTTAAGGAGAAACGTGATGAACAAGGTGTTTGCAACTCTCGCCGCTCTTCCCTTGGTGGCTGTTCTCGCGGCTCCGGCTCAAGCGATGACGGCTTCCGCGACCGGCGGTCTCGTCGATGATCCGAGCGCCGGCTCGCTCCTCGAAGACTTCTCCGTCGGCACCGATGCCCTCGGCACCTGGGTGTCCGGCGTCGGCTACGCCACCGCCGATTCCGGCGGGGTGCACGTGCTGCCGATTTCCGTCGGCACCGGCAACTACGGCTTCATTTCCGCCGAGATGAGCGGCTACTCGCTCTTCCTCGACAAGTCGGCGACCTCTCTCGGCCTGCTGTGGGGCACCATCGACAGCTACAACAAGATCGAATTCTGGAATGACGGCGGGTTGGTCGATTCCTTCACCGGCACCCAGATCGCCGGTCTCGCCGGCGTCGTGGACACCGGTTCGGCGGTCGCCTACGCCAACTTCAGCGGCGCGGTCTTCGACCAGGTCCGCTTCATCACCACTTCGAATTCCTTCGAGTTCGAAACATCCGCGTCGCTCCGACGCCGCTTCCGGCCGCTCTCGGCCTGTTCGGTTCGGCGATCGTCGGCATGGGTGCCTTCGGGCTGCGGCGTCGCCGCCAGGCCTGATCCCATCCGCATCCGGTTCGGCGCTGCTGCAGGGAAAGCGCCGGACCGGAGCCGGTTCGCGAAGAGGGCGGTTTTCCGCCCTCTTTTTTTGCCGGAATTCTCGTCTTAGACGGGGTGTTCGAGATTTTTACACCCGATGCTTGCAGACAGACGTATGAATGATAAAGGGAATCAACGCACAGCAGAAGTTGTTGTGATCTGCGTCACATATCTACCTTTGGTTTAGGCGTCCGAGGATTTTACACCGAGATTCCGGGTCGCCTAAAAATTGCAATAGACTTCAATGAATTGCGGCAATGGCACGCCCCTTGCTCCCGACTCGGCAGTGTTGCTCAAAGGTCAGGAGTAAGAACATGCAAAAACTACTCACCTGCCTGATAGCGCTTCCCCTGCTTGGCGTAGGGATTTCGTCGGCCCATGCGGCTTACATGGGGTGGGCGTTCGGCTCGATGTGGACGCCGAGCTCCGCCCTGATCGAAGACTTCAACTCCTACACGCCGGGAACCACCGTCGGCTCGATGGCGATCCTCGGCGGCACGCTCGAATCCGACGTCAATATCGGCGAGGAGAGCACGCCGGGGACCAACTTCCTCGGCGTCGGAGGAACCGGCGCGTACGTCTACGTGACCGGCGGGTCCTCGGTCACCCTGACGTTGCCCACCGGCATGAGCTACCTCGGTATGCTCTGGGGCACGGTGGACGACTTCAACAGCATCGCCTTTTACGATGGCGGTACGCTGATCGGCAGCTTCGACAATCCGGGCGCGCCGATCACCGGTGCGGATTTGTTGCCTCCTGCCGAAGGCGACACCGCAGTGTATGCGAATTTCTACGCCCACGGCGGCACCTTCGACCGCGTGGTGTTCAGCAGCGGCAGCAACTCGTTCGAGTTCGACAACCTTGCGGTTGCGGAAACCCCGCTGCCGGCTGCGGTTGCGCTGTTCGGCACCGCGGTCGCCGCGCTCGGGTTCCTGGGTCGGCGGCGCAGGCTCGTCTAGGCTCGACGGCGGGGCCGCCGGCCCCGCCGCACCTCTCTCTCCGATTTCCTCCCCGATATCAATGCCTCGCCGCCCGGCTTTGCGCCGGGCGTCAGAATTTTTTACACCGGCTTCGAGCCGTCTCGCGGAAACCCGCACAATCCTTGGCGTTTTCTCTCCGGCACAACTTTTGCTCGTGAGCGGATACCTGTCCCAAGATCTCACGGAAGGAGACGGATCGATGATGAAGGCGCTCCTGAGAGGGTTGCTGGCCCTCCCGCTGATCGGGTTTGCGCTCTCACCCGCCAACGCCACCTACGTTGGCGTCGCGACCGGGACGATGTGGATTCCCGGCAACGCGGTGACCGAAGATTTCAACAGCTTCGCCAACGGATATTACCTCCATCTCGATACCGCCGTCGGCGACATGTACAACGTCAAGCTGAGCGACGCCGACGTGACCGGCGTGCACGTCCTCGGCGCAACCGGCGAAGACGGCTACGTCTACGCGACCAAGAACTGGGCGATCGGCCTGACCCTCGACGCACCCGCCGCCTACTTCGGGATGCTCTGGGGCACGGTAGATACCTACAACAAGATCGTTTTCTTCGATGGGCTCGATGTGGTCGGCGTCTTCGACGGCGACGACATCGTCGCGGACCCGGACGGCACCGGTGCGGTGTACGCCAACTTCTACGCCCACGGCGGCACCTTCGATAAGGTGCTGTTCTTCAGCTACGGCGCGAACTCCTTCGAGTTCGACAACATCGCTGTCGCGCCGACGCCGCTGCCCGCCACGCTCGGGCTGTTCGGCGTCGCGGTCGCGGCGTTGGGCGGGCTCGGCGCGCGCCGCCGCCGCAAAGCCTGAGGGGCGTCATCCGGATACGGGAAAGGGGCGGCGGGAGCCGCCCCTTTCGCATGTCGGAAATCTTTACAGCGCGGCGTGCGCGCGCGAATGACGGAATTCTGCGGAGTCTCGGGGGCGGAGAGGGGCGGTTTCTCTCGCGCTGCCGGACCTTGTCGAAATATTTTACACGGGTCTCCGGCGGCGGGCCGCGATTGCGCGAACGCATACGGGACCGGAAATGAAAACGGGCCGCCCGATTGGGGCGGCCCGTTCCTAGGTGTGCCGTGCGCCGGCGGTCAGTCCTTCGGCGACCGCAGCAGCCGCGCCTTGAGCATCTCGCGCTCGCAGACGAACTCCTTCGGCAGCCGGTCGAAGAACTTCTCGAAGTGGACCTCGTGGTCGCGCGCCTCGACGAGGCCGGCCTCGCGGTCGACGCTCATCACTTCGGCGAACTTATCCTGCGGGAAGGCGAGGCCGTTCCATTCGAGATCTTCGTAGCGCGGCATCAGGCCGAGCGGGCCTTCCTCGGCGTAGGCGCGGCCGTGGACGCGATCGACGATCCACTTGAGCACCCGCATGTTGTCGCCGAAGCCCGGCCAGATGAACTTGCCGTTGGCGTCCTTGCGGAACCAGTTGACGCGGAAGATCGGCGGCGGGTTGTCGACTTGGCCGCCGACGGTGAGCCAGTGGCTCCAGTAGTCGGCCATGTTGTAGCCGCAGAACGGCAGCATCGCCATCGGATCGCGGCGGATGGCAGCCTGGCCGACCGCGGCGGCGGTGGCCTCCGAACCCATCGTCGCGCCCATGTAGGTGCCGTGCGTCCAGTTGAACGCCTGGAACACCAGCGGCATGTTCTTCGACAGACGGCCACCGAAGAGGAACGCCGAGATCGGCACGCCCGCCGGGTTTTCCCAGTCCGGGTCGATCGACGGACACTGGCTTGCCGGCGCGGTGAAGCGGCTGTTCGGGTGCGCGGCCGGGGTCTCGCTGTCCGGGGTCCAGTCGCGGCCCTTCCAGTCGATCAGGTGCGCCGGGGTGTCCTCGGTCAGGCCTTCCCACCAGATGTCGCCGTCGTCGGTGAGGGCGACGTTGGTGAAGATGCTGTTGGCGCGGCACGACATGATCGCGTTGTGATTGGTGTGCTCGCCGGTGCCCGGAGCAACGCCGAAGAAGCCGGCCTCCGGGTTGATCGCGTAGAGGCGGCCGTCGTCGCCGGGCTTGATCCAGGCGATGTCGTCGCCGACGGTCCAGATCTTCCAGCCCTCGAAGCCCTTCGGCGGCACCAGCATCGCGAAGTTGGTCTTGCCGCACGCCGACGGGAATGCCGCGGCGACGTAGGTCTTTTCGCCCTCGGGGTTCTCGACGCCGACGATGAGCATGTGCTCGGCGAGCCAGCCTTCGTCGCGCGCCATCACCGAGGCGATGCGCAGCGCGAAGCACTTCTTGCCCAAGAGCGCGTTGCCGCCGTAGCCCGAGCCGAACGACCAGATCTCGCGGCTTTCGGGGAAGTGGCAGATGTAGATGTTCTTCGGGTTGCACGGCCAGGCGACGTCCGCCTCGCCGGGGGCGAGCGGCTTGCCGACCGAGTGGACGCACGGCACGAATTCGCCGTCGACGCCGAGCACGTCGAGCACGTCCTTACCCATGCGGGTCATGATCCGCATGTTGACGACGACGTACGGGCTGTCGGTCAGCTCGATGCCGATGTGCGCGATCGGGCTGCCGAGCGGCCCCATCGAGAACGGCACGACGTAGAGGGTGCGGCCGCGCATACAGCCGTCGTAGAGGCGCTCGAGGGTCGCCTTCATCTCCTTCGGGTCGACCCAATTGTTGGTCGGGCCGGCGTCGGCCTTGCTCTGCGAGCAGATGAAGGTCCGGTCCTCGACGCGGGCGACGTCGTCGGGGTCGGAGCGGCAGAGATAGCTGTTCGGCCGCTTTTCGGGATTGAGGCGGATGAAGGCGCCGGCGTCGATCAATTCCTGACACAGGCTGTCGTATTCTTCCTGCGAGCCGTCGCACCAGTAGATGCTGTCCGGCTTCGTCAGACGCGCAATTTCATCGACCCACGCCAGCAACTTCGGATTGATGGAGGTTCCATGTTTGCTGATGACAGGACCCTTGCTTTCCACGTTCATGTTCTCCCCGTTCCTTTTTGCTTGCGGTTGCGGCGGTGCGGACCCCTCGGCACCGACCAGGCGGCAAACATTACGTACTTCCGCAGCGACGACGCGGCGGAGGATGAGAGACGCCCACGGTTTTCGCACGCTTCTAGAATGTAGAATACCCCTTCGAAGCGCACACCGAAACCGCCCGTTCGGATAGTTAGGAATTGCAGTGGACGATTTCCAACCCGGCCGTAAGATGAGGGTTATTGGGGAAAAATTTCCTGGGAGAAAGACAGTGACGGGCAGGATTTTCAAAGTGGCGTTTTTGATCGCCCTAATGGGTAGTATGGGCACGTTTGCGGAGGCGGCGAATCGCGATCTCACCGCGCGCGATGCGTGGGCTCGCGCAACCGCGCCGGGTGCCCCCGCGGGCGCCGCGTTCATGGTCATCGAGAACCGCGCGGACGCCGGAGACGCGCTCGTTTCCGCGGATGCCGGGGTTGCGGACTCGGTCGAACTGCACACCCACACGATGGATGCCGGGGTGATGAAAATGCGCAAGGTTGAGCGCATCGCGATCCCCGCGAAGGGCGAGACCGCGCTCAAGCCGGGTGGGCTCCACGTGATGTTCATCGGGCTCAAGGCGCCGCTCGTCGAGGGGCAGTCCTTCAATCTGGGGCTGACGTTCGAGAAGGCTGGTCGTATCGTGGTGCCGGTGACGGTCCGATCGATCGGGGCGCGGTGAAGGCGGGACGCGATTTTCGCCACAATCGCACGCTAAGCGACGAGCGCCCGTTTCGGAGTGGGGGAGGCTGACTTGACCTATTCGATTACCCTGGTCGACGACGACCGCAACATCCTGGCGTCGGTGTCGATGGCGCTTGAGGCCGAAGGCTTCAAGGTCTCGATGTACCACGACGGCGCCGAGGGGCTCGCCGGCATCGCCGCGCAGCCGCCGGATCTCGTCGTTCTCGACATCAAGATGCCGCGCATGGACGGCATGGAGATGCTGCTCGAGCTGCGCAAGAACTCGGCGGTGCCGGTGATTCTCCTCACCTCCAAGGACGAGGAGGTCGATGAGGTGCTCGGCCTCCGCATGGGCGCGGACGACTACATCAAGAAGCCGTTCTCGCAGCGCCTCCTGATCGAGCGCATCCGCAGCCTGCTGCGCCGCGGCGAGGTCAGCCGTCAGCGCCGCGCCTCGGGCGGCGATCCCGACGCGGTGTCGGTCGAGGCGCTGGTGCGCGGCGATCTGGTGCTCGACCCGGCGCGCCACATGTGCGCGTGGAAGGGCAAGCCGGTCGACCTCACCGTCACCGAGTTCCTCATCGTTCAGGCGCTCGCGGTGCGGCCCGGCCACGTCAAGAGCCGCGACCAGCTCATCGACGTCGCCTACGGCGAGCACATCTACGTCGACGACCGCACCATCGACAGCCACATCAAGCGGATCCGCAAGAAGTTCCGCGATGAGGACGAGAGCTTCGCCAACATCGAAACCCTCTACGGCGTCGGCTATCGCTACCGCGAGAAGATCGAGTAATGCCCGCAGAGGAGGCCCGGCCCGGCGATCCGCACGGACCGTCGCAACGTCAGCGGCGGATCTCGCCGCTGACGCGCAAGATCCTCGCGGTCAACCTGCTCGCGCCGGTGCTGCTGGTGCTCGGCGCGCTCTATCTCGACACCTACGAACAGGGCCTGCTGCGCTCCGAGCTCGAATCGCTGCGCGGCCAGGGCGAGATGGTCGCCGCGGCGATCGCCGAAAGCGCGGTCTCGGGCGACGCCGGCGGGCGCTCGCTGCTTGGCAACAACATGACCGCGGCGATCGAGCGCGGCCACGGCTACCGCCTTTTGCCCGAGCAGGCGCGTCACATGGTGCGCCGCCTCTCCACCCATTCCGGCCGCCGCGTGCGGCTGTTCGACGCGCGCGGCGAGCTTCTCGCCGACAGCCGCTACCTGTTCGTCTCGGGCGGCGTGGTCGAGGTCTCCGACCTGCCGCCGCTGCGGCTTTATCCGGCGGCGGACCAGCTGCTGCGTCGCTTCAACGACTTCCTCGTGCGCTTGCTCGGACGGGTGAGCGAGAGCGAGCGCGAAATCCATCCCTACGAGGAAGCGCCGATCGACCCGATTGCCGCCTACGACGAGCTCGGCACCGCGCTGCGCTTCGGCGAGACCGCCGAGGCGGTGCGGCGCAGCGAGCACGGTAAGGTGCTCGGCGTCGCGGTGCCGGTGCAGTACTACAAGCAGGTGGTCGGCGCGGTGCTCATCAACGACACCACCGACTCGGTCGACGCCAACGTCTTCCAGGTGCGCAAGGCGATCCTCCGGCTGTTCCTCGCCACGCTCGGCGTCACCATCCTGCTGTCGTGGTATCAGGCGGGCACGATCATCCATCCGGTGCGCCGTCTCGCCCGCGCGGCGGCGCTGGTGCAGAGCGGCCGCGGCGGACGCAACGCGATCCCCAACCTGTCGCGCCGCGGCGACGAGATCGGCGATCTTTCGGTCGCGCTCGGGCGGATGACCGAAACCCTGTGGAACCGCATCGAGGCGACCGAGCGCTTCGCCGCCGACGTCGCCCACGAAATCAAGAACCCGCTCACCTCGATGCGCAGCGCGGTCGAGACGGTGAGCCGCATCGGCGACGACGAGGCGCGCCGCCGCCTGCTCGCGATCATCGCCGAGGACGTGCAGCGCATCGACCGCCTGATCTCCGACGTCGCCGACATGTCGCGCGTCGATGCCGAACTGATGAAGGCGACCGCGGTGCCGCTCAATCTCGGCGCGATGCTCGCGGCGCTGATCGAGGTGGAGACGATCTCGGGCGACGCCGAGGGCGTCGTCTTCAGCCTGCAACTGCAGGAGGACGAAGGGCTGTGGGTGCTGGGGTCCGAGGGGCGTCTGGTGCAGGTGCTGCGCAACCTCATCCGCAACGCCGTGACCTTCAGCCCGACCGGCGGCACCATCACCATCCGCGCGCGCGCCGCCGAGCCGCCGCAGGGACCGGTGGTGGTGGTCGAGGTCGACGACGAAGGTCCCGGCATCCCCGAGGGCAAGGAGGAGGCGATCTTCGAGCGCTTCTACACCGAGCGCCCGGCGGGCGAGAAGTTCGGTACCCATTCGGGCCTCGGCCTCGCGATCTCGAAGCAGATCGTCCAGGGCCTGGGCGGCCGCATCGGTGCGGTCAACCGCTGCGACGTCGACGGTCCCGACGTTTCCGGCGCGCGCTTCGTGATCACCCTGCCGCGCCTGCTGCCGCCGTATCCATACTAAAAAAATCGCCCGGACCTTGCGGCACGGGCGAAGTTGAGGGGTTCGGAGTTGGGGGCGGACGGGCGCGCCTGGGGGGAGGCGGTCCCGGGGGAGAGGGGGATCGCCCGTCCGCGGGGGTTCCTGCTTATTTCACCACGAGATCGTTCTCGACCCCGGTCACGCCCTCGACGCCGCCCGCGACCTGGCCCGCGCGGGCCTTGGCGGCGGCGCTGTCGACGAAGCCGGAGAGCTGCACCCGGCCCTTGTAGGTCGAGACGCCGATCTGCAGCACCTTGAGCTGATCGTCCTGGAGGATCTTCGCCTTCACCTTGCTGGTGATCGAGGTGTCGTCGATGTACTGGCCGGTACTCTCGCGGGTGGCGGTCTCGGCGCACGCGCCGAGCGCGAACATCGCGCCGAGCGCGGCGGCAATGGCGAGGGGTTTCAGGGACAGACGCATCGTTCGGTATCTCCGTTCGGTTTGCCGTGCCGCGGCGGGCGCGGCGCGGGATTTCGGGGAAGTAACGCGGGATTCCGTCGAAGGTTCCGGAGCCCCGGCGATATCCACGCCGTTGACAGGCGCGGCC
This sequence comes from Alphaproteobacteria bacterium, assembly GCA_003250275.1. Taxonomy (GTDB): domain Bacteria; phylum Pseudomonadota; class Alphaproteobacteria; order Rhodospirillales; family Rhodospirillaceae; genus Oleispirillum. The sequence continues at coordinate 78 of QKGW01000513.1, read as the reverse complement.
GGGCGCGCGAGGGTGACGGCATGAATACCGACGCACCCGCCGACACCTCCCTCGAACACGCTTCCGCGGTCGCCATCG
>QKGW01000534.1 GCA_003250275.1 Alphaproteobacteria bacterium | reverse complement strand
GGTCGCGATGCCGCGCTTCGTCGCGATCGCCGATCCGGCGGTGCTCGCGGCGCGGATGAAGGCGCTCGGCATCGCCGTGCCGCTCGCCGAAGTTTCGACGTTTTCCGCCGACGGATTCGACGCAGCGTTGCCGGTGCTACCGGTGGCGTGCGCCGCGCCCGAGGTCTGCGGCGCCCCCGATCCCGCCAACGCCGCGGCGGTGACGCAGGCGATCGCCGAGGGCGTGCGCCTCTGCCGCGAGGGCCGCGCCGCCGCCCTCGTCACCGCGCCGATCCACAAGGCGGCGCTCGCGGCGGGCGGCTTCCGCCATCCTGGCCACACCGAATTCCTCGGCGAACTCGCCGGCCCCGGCCATACCCCGATCATGATGCTCGCGGGCGCGGGTCTCCGCGTCGTACCGCTCACCGTCCATTGCGCGCTTGCCGAGGTGCCGGTGCGCCTCAAGACCGCGCCGCTCGCCGAGACCGCGCGCGCGGTGCTCGCCGCGCTCGCCTCCGACTTCGGCATCGCCCGCCCGCGCCTCGCGGTCGCCGGGCTCAACCCGCACGCGGGCGAGGACGGCCTGATGGGCCGCGAGGAGGCCGAGATCATCGCCCCGGTTCTCGACGCCCTGCGCGCCGAGGGCCACGACGTCATCGGCCCGCTCCCCGCCGACACGATGTTCCACGCCGAGGCGCGCGCCACCTACGACGCGGCGCTCTGCATGTATCACGACCAGGCGCTGATCCCGCTCAAGACCCTCGACTTCCACGGCGGCGTCAACATTACCCTCAATCTGCCGTTCGTGCGCACCTCGCCCGACCACGGCACCGCGCTTGCGCTCGCCGGCACCGGCCAGGCGCGCCCCGACAGCCTGATCGCGGCGCTGCGCAGCGCCGAGAGCATCGCCGCCGCGAGGGCGAAATGACCGACGGACTGCCGCCGCTGCGCGAGGTGATCGCCGCGTTCGAACTGCGCGCGAAGAAGAACCTCGGGCAGAATTTCCTCTGCGACCTCAACCTCACCGCGCGCATCGCCCGCGCCGCCGGACCGCTCGACGCGGGCACGATCGTCGAGGTCGGTCCCGGTCCGGGCGGGCTCACCCGCGCGCTGCTCTCCGAGGGTGCCGCGCGCGTCGTCGCGATCGAGCGCGACGACCGCTGCCTGCCCGCGCTCGCGCAGATCCAGGCCGCCTATCCCGGCAAGCTCGAGGTGATCCCCGGCGACGCGCTCGAGATCGATTACGCGAGCCTCGGCGACGCGCCGCTGCGGATCGCCGCCAACCTGCCCTACAACATCGGCACGGTGCTGCTCACCGGCTGGCTCGAACGCCCCGAACTGTTCGCCTCGATCACCCTGATGCTGCAGAAGGAGGTCGTCGACCGCATCGTCGCCGCCCCCGGCACCAAGGACTACGGGCGGCTCTCGGTGCTGTGCCAGTGGCTGTGCAACTGCGCGCCGCTGTTCGAGGTCAACCCGGCGGCGTTCACCCCGCCGCCCAAGGTCACCTCCGCGGTGGTGCGGCTCGAACCCCGCGCCGAACCGCTCGCGCCCGCGCCGCGCGCGCTCCTCGAAAAGGTCACCGCCGCCGCCTTCGGCCAGCGCCGCAAGATGCTCCGCGCCAGCCTCAAGCCGCTCGGCGGCGCGACGCTGTGCGAGGCCGCGGGGATCGACCCGGAGCTCCGCGCCGAGGCGATTCCGGTGCAGGGCTTCTGCGCCCTCGCGCGGGCGCTGGAAGAAAATCTCAGGAAATAAGGACCGTCGCGGGCGACCCGGTCGCCCGCGCGTTTACGCCTCGGGCATCTGCGCGCGCAGGGCGGTGATGAAGTCCGACATGCCGGTGAGGCGGGCGCGGCGCTGGCGCTCGGCATGGAGGATGGTGAGCACCTGACGGGTCGAGGCCTGGGCGTCGCGATTGATCACGATGTAGTCGTACTCGATCCAGTGGCTCATCTCGTCGCTCGCCTTGGCCATCCGCCCGCGCACCACCTCGTCGCTGTCCTGGGCGCGGCCGCGCAGGCGGCGTTCGAGTTCCGCCATCGACGGCGGCAGCACGAACACCCGCACGAGATCGGTGGACATC
>QKGW01000370.1 GCA_003250275.1 Alphaproteobacteria bacterium | reverse complement strand
TCGCCATCGGTCTCCGCCCCGACGTCGTCGGGGTGATGGTGCTCTACTCCACCCTGCACCTTGGTGCTGCGTGGGTCGGCGGAGTCGCGATCGCGGCGATGGCGGCGGGCACCGGGATCGCCATCGCGATGCTCTGCACCGTGCTCGCCACGGCGCGCGGCTCGGTGGCGCTCATCCTCGGCCTCGGCGGGCGCTGGAGCCGCATCGGCGGCGCGGGCGTCGGCATCCTCGGCGGCGTCGCGGTCGCCGTCGTCGGCGCGGTGATGCTCGGCCTGATCGCCAACCCGATCCTATAAATTACCTAGAGGTCATCTTTTAATGTTGACCCAAAGGTGCGGTTTTGGCATACCGGAAGTAGGGATATTCGGGTCTTGGGGATGCACGATGATTTCGTTGTCGCAGTCGGTCGGATACGCGGTGCTCGCGCTGGCGCACATGGACCCCGCCGGTGAAGCCCTCGTGCTCGCCGCCGACATCGCCGAAGCCGGAAACATTCCCAAGCCCTACCTCGCCAAGGTTCTCGCCCGCCTCCAGGCGGCGGGGATCGTCGAGGGCAAACGCGGCCAGGGCGGCGGGCTCCGCCTCACCCGCCCGGCCGGCCAAATCACCGTGTACGACGTCGCCGACGCCATCGAAGGCCCGGCGTGGCGCACCAGTTGCCTGCTCGGCATCCCCGGCTGCTCGGAAGGCAAGCCCTGCCCGATGCACGACTACTGGGGCGGCGCGCGCGCCGAGATCGTCGCGAAGTTGCAGTCGATGACCGTGGACAAGGTCCGCGATTTCACCGAGGCGGGGTGGAAGATGCCCGTCCTCGCTCCGTAACCCGACCCCGGCACAGGCCGAAGGACAACGCGCCCGAAACGGCGCGAACGCCCGAACCTTGCCGATCGCCAAGCCGTAAAAGGACCGTGCCATGTTCTGCTACCAGTGCGAACAGACCCGCAAAGGAATGGCCTGCACCGACAAGGGCGTCTGCGCCAAGACGCCCGAGGTCGCAGCGCTTCAGGATCTCCTGCTCTACGCCGCGCGCGGCCTCGCCCACGTCGCCCGCCGCGCCCTCGCCAAGGGCGCGGAGATCGCCGACGTGCCCGCGATCGTCGGCGAGGCGCTGTTCACCACCGTGACCAACGTCAACTTCGACGACGACGTGCTCGCCGAGCGCGTCCGCGCGGTGTTCACCCGCCGCGACGAGCTGCGCGCCTGCCTCGGCGACGCCGAGCTGCCGCCCGCCGCGACGCTGAAACCCGCCGCGGCGCTCCGCGACCTCGTTGCCCAGGGCGCGTTGATCGGCATCGCCGAACGGCGCGACAGCCTCGGCGCCGACCGCACCGGGCTTCAGGAACTCCTCACCTACGGGCTCAAGGGCGTCGCCGCTTACGCCCACCACGCCCGCATCCTCGCGATGACCGACGCGGCGGTGGATTCCTTCCTCCTCGAAGGCATGGACGCGCTCAACGCCGCCGACCCGAGCGTCGACGAGCTGTTCGGCGTGGCGATGCGCTGCGGCGAGATTTCGGTGAAGGTGCTGGCGCTGCTCGACGGCGCGAACACCACCCGCTTCGGCACCCCGTCGCCGACGCCGGTGCGCATGGGCGCGGTGAAGGGCAAGGCGATTCTCGTCTCCGGTCACGACCTCGCCGATCTGCAGGCGCTCCTCGAACAGACCGCGGGCAAGGGCATCAACGTCTACACCCACGGCGAGATGCTGCCCGCGCACGCCTATCCGGAACTCAAGAAGTTCCCGCACCTCGTCGGCCACTACGGCGGCGCGTGGATGCTGCAGAAGGAGGAGTTCGCCGCCTTCCCCGGCGCGATCGTGATGACCACCAACTGCCTGATGGAACCGCAGCCGGCCTACCGCGAGCGCCTGTTCACCCGCGGCCTGGTCGGCTGGCCGGGCATCCCGCACCTGCCGACGCCCGATTTCACTCCGGCGATCGAGGCGGCGCTCGCCGCCCCCGGCTTCGAGGCCGACGACGCGGCCGCCCGCACCCACATCACCGGCTTCGGCCATGCCGCCGTGCTCGGCGTCGCCGACGCGGTGATCGGCGCGGTGACCGAAGGCAAGATCAAGCGGTTCATGCTCGTCGGCGGCTGCGACGGCGCGATGACCGGCCGCAACTACTTCACCGAAATCGCCGACAAGGCACCGAAGGACTGGGTGATCCTCACCCTCGGCTGCGGCAAGTTCCGCCTCACCGACCTCGATCTCGGCGAAGTCGCCGGGCTGCCGCGCCTGCTCGACATGGGCCAGTGCAACGACAGCTATTCGGCGGTGCGCGTCGCCCTCGCCCTCGCCGAAGCGTTCGGCACCGACGTCAACGGCCTGCCGTTGTCGCTGGTGATCTCGTGGTACGAGCAGAAGGCGGTGTGCGTGCTGCTCGCGCTGCTCTTCCTCGGGGTCAAGGGCATCCGCCTCGGGCCGCGCCTGCCGGCGTTCATCACCCCGGCGATGCTCCAGGTGCTGGTCGAACGCTTCGACATCAAGCCGATCGGCGAGTCCGCCGAGGCCGACCTGCGCGCCATCGAGACGCTCGGCGCGTAAGCGAAAAATCCCGTCGCCCGGCGAGGAAACGCCCCTCCCGCCGGGCGAACGGGTTGCGCACTCCCCATATTCCTGTTTAGGCTTGGAGGACAAATACAGACCGAGGAGACGACCAATCCAAGACTGGAGCAGCCCGGTGCCGAACAGGAAAAGGGACGACAACTGGCTGAACGAGCAATGCCGGGTTACGTTGTCGCGGCTCATGCCCCGGCTCGAAGCCCGTTTTGCCGACGGCATCGACCCGGCCGCCTGGAGGGCCTACACGGATCGACTGAAGCGTTATTTTCCGCGCCTCTTCAACGCGCTTCTGACGCTTTACGGCAGCCGATACGATTTCTTCTATCATCTTGAGCAGGTCCTGATCACCGCCACCGAGAACTGGGCGGCGCGGCCCGATGCGCTCAAGGCGCTCGACGCCACCCGCGCGGCGGACCCGCAGTGGTTCCAGAGCCAGCGGATGTTCGGCGCGATGTGCTACGTCGACCTGTTCGCGGGCGATCTCGCCGGTCTGCGGCAGAAGATCCCCTACCTTTCGGAAATGGGGATCACCTTCCTCCACCTGATGCCGCCCTTCCTCTCGCCCGACGGCGACGACGACGGCGGCTACGCGATTTCGAGCTACCGGGAGATCGACCCCAAGCTCGGCACCATGGACGACATGGCCGAGCTCGCCACCGAGTTGCGCCACTACGGCATCAGCCTGGTGCTCGATTTCGTCTTCAACCACACCTCGGACGAACACGAGTGGGCGAAGAAGGCGCTCAAGGGCGAGGAGGAATATCAGAACTACTACCGGATGTTCCCCGACCGCACCGAGCCCGACGCCTACGAGAAGCACCTGCGCGCGGTGTTCCCCGACGAGCATCCCGGCTCGTTCACCTACCGCAACCGCATTCGCAAATGGGTGTGGACGACCTTCCACAACTTCCAGTGGGACCTCAACTACGAGAACCCGCAGGTGTTCAACGCGATGTGCGGCGAGATGCTCGCGCTCGCCAACGTCGGCGTCGAGGTGCTCCGGCTCGACGCCGTCGCCTTCGTGTGGAAGCGCATGGGCACGAGTTGCGAGAACCTGCCCGAGGCGCACACGATGATCCAGGCGTTCAACGCGATGGCCCAGATCGCCGCGCCCGCGATGCTGTTCCTCTCGGAGGCGATCGTCCACCCCGACGACGTGATCAAGTACATCCACCGCGAGGAGTGCCAGCTCTCCTACAACCCGCAGCTCATGGCGCTGCTGTGGAACACCCTCGCGACCCGCGACGTGAAGCTCCTCACCCGCGCGATGGAGCGGCGCTTCACCCTCCCCGGCGACTGTGCCTGGCTCAATTACGTGCGCTGCCACGACGACATCGGCTGGACCTTCTCGGACGACGACGCGCGGGATCTCAACATGAACCCGTTCGACCACCGCCGCTTCCTCAACGCCTTCTACACCGGCGACTTCGAGGGCAGCTTCGCGCGCGGCCTGCCGTTCCAGTACAACCCCGAAACCGGCGACATGCGCATCTCCGGCACCACCGCCTCGCTCGCGGGGCTGGAAGCGGCGATGAAAACCGGCGACGAGGCGGAGATCGACCTCGCGATCCAGCGCATCCTCCTGCTCTACGGCGTGGTGCTGACGATCGGCGGCATTCCCCTGCTCTACCTCGGCGACGAACTCGGCGTGACCAACGATTACGGCTACGAGCGCGACCCCGCGCTGATCGGCGACAGCCGCTGGGCGCACCGCCCGAGCTTCGATTGGGGGGGCGCGGAGAGCCGCCACGACCGCGCCAGCGTGCCGGGGCGGATCTTCCTCGGCCTCCTGCGGTTGATCCAAATCCGCCAGCAGAACCTCGCCTTCACCCGCGCCGACACCGAGATCGTCAACACCGGAAATCCGCACGTGTTCGGCTACTTCCGGCGTCACGAGCATCAGAGCATGTTGGTGATCGCCAACTTCACCGAGAAGGAACAAATCCTCTCCGCCAGACGTTTGCGAACGCTCGGGTTGCGCAAAACCGTGACCGACATTCTCGCCGGCAAGATCATCGTCGCGACCGAGGAAATGCGTTTGGCGCCCTATCAATTGGCGGTGCTGCTGGCCTCGGCCTGACGCCCCGCCCGAGCCCCGGGAGTTCCGAAAAATTTCATGGCGAAAGCAAAGGCCGACGGCCTCTACATCGTCCTCCTCAGCATCCATGGCCTGATCCGCGGACACGACCTCGAACTCGGACGCGACAGCGACACCGGCGGTCAGACCCTCTACGTCGTCGAGCTTGCGCGCGCCCTCGGCCGTCACCCGGCGGTCGCGCGCGTCGATCTCGTCACCCGCCTGATCGACGACCCCGCCGTCGACGCCGACTACGCCAAGCCGATCGAGAAGCTCGGCCGCAAGGTGCGCATCGTCCGCATTCCCGCAGGCCCCGCCGACTACATCCGCAAGGAACTGCTGTGGGACCACCTCGACGGCATGGCCGACAGCCTCGCCGAGTTCCTGCGCCAGCAGGACAAGCTGCCCGACGTTTTCCACAGCCACTACGCCGACGCGGGCTACGTCGGCACCCTGCTCGCCAAGTTGTTCGGCCGCCCGCTCGTGCACACCGGGCATTCGCTCGGCCGGGTCAAGCGTATGCGCCTGCTCGCCGCGGGGATGGAGCGCTCGGCGATCGAGGCGCGCTACGCGATGCGCCGCCGCATCGACGCGGAGGAGGAAACCCTCTCCACCGCCGAGCTGGTGATCGCCTCGACCCACAACGAGATCACCGAGCAGTACGAGCTCTACGACTGCTATCACCCGGCGAACATGACGATCATCCCGCCGGGCGTCGACCTCGCGCGCTTCCACCCGCCCAAGGGCGACGAGACCGGAACCGAGCTCTACGCCGACGTCGCGCGCTTCCTCCGCGACCCGAAGAAGCCGATGGTGCTCGCGATCGCGCGGCCCGACGAACGCAAGAACCTCCCCGCCCTGGTCCATGCCTTCGGCGAGGACGAGAAGCTGCGCAAGCTCGCCAACCTGGTGATCGTGCCGGGCACGCGCGAGGACCTCACCACCATGGACCCGGCGCAGCAGGACGTGCTCAAGGACCTCCTCGTCGCGGTCGACATCCACGACCTCTACGGCTCCGCGGCGGTTCCGAAATCGGTGTTCGAAGTGCCGCTGATGTACCGTATCGCGGCGCTCTCCAAGGGGGTGTTCGTCAACCCCGCGCTCACCGAGCCGTTCGGCCTCACCCTGCTCGAAGCGGCGGCAAGCGGCCTGCCGATCGTCGCCACCCACGACGGCGGCCCCACCGACATCATCGCCAACTGCGACAACGGCCGCCTGATCGACCCGCTCGACACCCACGACATCGGCGAGACGCTCAAGGAAATCCTCGCCAAGCCGAAGGAGTGGAAGCGCCTGCGCGACAACGGCGTGAAGAACGTCGCGCGCCACTACTCGTGGGAGGCGCACGTCGAAACCTACCTTGAGGAAATCGAACCCCTGATCGGCAAGGAGCACGTCGAGCGCCCGAGCGTGCGCCGCAACAGCGTCTACGCCGACCGCGCGGTGTTCGCCGACCTCGACCTAGCCCTCGTCGGCGAGGACGACGCGCTCAAGGAACTGGGCGGCCTGCTGCGCCGCGAGCGCAAGACCTGCGCCTTCGGCATCGCCACCGGACGCCCGCTCGAATCCGCGCTGCGGGTGATACGCCGCCACGGCATCCCCGCGCCCGACATCCTCATCACCGCGCTCGGCACCGAGATCCACTACGGCCGCGAACTCGTGCTCGACGACTGGTGGGCCGGGCACATCGACCACCAGTGGAACCCGCGCAAGGTGCGCCGGGTGATGTCGAAGGTCGAGGGCATCGAACTGCAGCCGCGCGAGCAGCAGTCGGCGTTCAAGGTCAGCTACTTCTACGACCCCGAGAGCGGGCCGAAGCTCGAAGAAATCCAGACGCTGTTCTATCAGGCCGAGCTTTCGGTCAACATCGTCGTCTCGTTCGGCCAATATCTCGACGTGCTGCCCGCGCGCGCCTCCAAGGGCCTCGCGCTGCGCTACGCGGCGGACATCTACGACATCCCGCTCGAACGCATCCTCGTCGCCGGCGGCTCGGGCAGCGATCTCGACATGATGCGCGGCAACACCCTCGCGGTGATCGTCGCCGACCGCCACGACGACGAACTCGCCGAACTCACCGAACTCGACCGGGTCTACGTGCCCGAGGCGAAACACGCGGGGGGCATTCTCGAAGCGATCGAGATGTTCGACTTCATGGGCGACATCAAGATTCCCGAGCCGGTGCGTCCGCCCGAGGACGCGGCGTCGGACTCGATCACTTCCGAACACGTGATGCCGGAGCCGCAAGCCTGATGACCGACCGCCTTCTCGTCTGCTGCGACCTCGACCGCACCCTCATCCCCAACGGCCCCCAGCCCCTCTCCGACCTCGCGATGCCGCTGTTCCGCCGCCTAGCGGAACGCCCGGAGGTGACGCTCGCCTACGTCACCGGGCGGTCGCGCCAACTCGTCGAACGCGCCATCGTGCGCTGGGACCTGCCGGTTCCGGACGTCGTCGCGGGCGACGTCGGCAGCAGCATCTACGCGGTCGGCCCGGCGCAAGACTGGACCACCTGGGACGCGTGGGAAGCGATCATCTGCAAGGACTGGAACGGCCGCCGGAACCGCGAGATGTGCGCGGCGCTCGCGGGAATGCCCGGCCTCGCGCTCCAGGGCGAGGACCGCCAGACCCGCTACAAGCTCTCCTACACCGCCCCGGCGGACACCGACGCCGCCGCCCTCGCCGACGCCATCGAGACCCGGCTCGCGCCGCTCGGCGTTGCGGCGGAGGTGGTGTGGAGCGTCGACGAAACCGTGCCGATCGGGCTCGTCGACGTTCTGCCGAAGTCCGCGACCAAGCAGGGCGCGGTGGAGTTCATCCGCAGCGAGATGGGCTTTCCCGCCGAACGCACCGCCTTCGCCGGGGATTCCGGCAACGACCTGCCGGTGCTCGCCGGGCCCTTGCGCGCGATCCTCGTCGCCAACGCCACCGAGGCGGTGCGCGCCGAGGCGACCCGCCTCGCCGCCACCAACGGCAAGACCGGCGACCTCTACCTCGCGCGCGGCGGCTGGCGCGGCATGAACGGCTGCTACGCCGCGGGGGTTCTGGAGGGCCTCGCGTATTTCTACCCCGAGGTGGAGGAATGGCTCGCCTGAGGGCCGCACCCTCCCTATATCCCAAATAGAGAGACATGCCCGCCACGGAGAGACCGATGCGCACCCCCCCCCTGATCTTCGGCGAAGTGCTATTCGACCACTTTCCGGGCGGCGAGACCGTTCTCGGCGGCGCGCCGTTCAACGTCGGCTGGCATCTCCAGGCGTTCGGCGCGGACCCGCTGATGATCACCCGCATCGGCGCCGACGATCAGGGCGCGCGCGTCGCCGCGGCGAT
>QKGW01000281.1 GCA_003250275.1 Alphaproteobacteria bacterium | reverse complement strand
CCTCGATGATCGGCTTCATCGCCCTCGCGGGGATCATCGTGCGCAACTCGATCTTGCTCGTCGACTTCATCCGCCACCGCGCGGGCGAGGGCAAGAGCCTGCGCGAAACCCTGCTCGAAGCGGGTGCGGTGCGCTTCAAGCCGATCCTCCTCACCGCGCTCGCGGCGATGATCGGCGCGGCAACGATCCTCACCGACCCGATCTTCCAGGGCCTCGCGATCTCGCTGCTGTTCGGCCTCGCCTCCTCGACCGCGCTCACCCTGCTGGTGATCCCCGCGGTGTACGTGTGGATGCGCGACGACGGCAAGCCGCTAGGGTGACGGCAGGGCGCGTTCGAGCGCCGCGCCGACGCGACGCGCCCCGGCGACGGTGAGGTGGTGGCCGTCGCGCGCGTAGAGCAGGTTGCGCGGGTCGATCTCGCCGCACGCGTTGCCGCTGCACAGCGCCTCCGACAGCCGCAGCAGCGAGACGTTGGGGGTGTCGGCGTCGTGCACCGCGCGCACCGCCGGGCGTTCGGCCTCCGCCTGTTGGGCGGGCGAGACGCGGCAACGGCTGGTATCGATGCCGCGCCAGATCGGGAAGCCGCGCCGCACGCACGCGCTCGGCAGGCGCGGCACGTCGAGCGCCACCACCACCGGCTTGCCCGACAGCGCCAGCACCGCGAGGGTGCGTGCGAGGCCGGCCTCGATCGAAAGCGGCGCGCCGGTGGCGACGTCGTAAAGCTCGCGGTCGTGCCCGAAGCCGGAGAAGTAGGCGGTGAGGACGATCGCCTCCACTTCCGGCGAGCGCATCGCGAAGGCGAGCGCACGGTCGACCACCGGCTGGCAATCGAGATCCTCGCCGGTGCGGGTCCAGCGCACCCCCGCGCCGACGATCGGCGGGCAGGTGCCGCGCCCGATGTTCACCGCGCTGCGCCCGGAGACCATCTTCAGCCCGGCGTAGAGGCGGCTGGCGTGGCTGTCGCCGAGCACCGCGACGCGCGGCGCCGCCCCGGTCTCGGCGAAGAAGTCGCGCCCGGGATCGGATTTGGTGAAGATCTGGCTGCCGATCGGGGTGTTCTCGTAAGCGGGCGGCACCGAAGCGGCGAAGCCGAGATCGGCGACCGGAACCGCGGTTCCGGCGAAGCGCGGACCCGCCGCACCCTGGCTGCCCCACACCAGCGCCCCGGCGACCCCCATCGCCGCCACCGTCCCCGCGAGCCCGGGCACCACCCAGGGCTGGCCGTGGCGGACCGGCTTCTCGATCAGCGCGTAGGTGAGCCAGGCGAGCGCCACCGCGAGCGCGCACAGGCCGATGCGCAGCTCCGGGCTCGGCTCGAACACGAAAATCCGCGCGAAGCTCAGAAGCGGCCAGTGCCAGAGGTAGAGCGGATAGCTGATCAGGCCGATCATCACCATCGGCTTGAGCGCGAGGACGCGGCGGTTGAACCACGCCTGCGGCCCCGCGAGGATCAGGAGCGCGGTGCCGAGGGTCGGCAGCAGCGCCCGCCAGCCGGGGAAATCGCGGTCGTCGACGATGACGAGGAAGCCCGCGAGCAGGAGCGCAGCGCCGCCCGCCGCCGCGGCTTCGCGCTGGCGCGGCGAGGGCATCTGCCCCTTGACCGCGGCGCGCGCCAGCCACGCCCCCAGCATCAATTCCCAGAACCGCGCCACCGGCAGGTAGAACGCGTCGTTGGCGTCGTGCACGGTGAGCACGAGGTTGGCGGCGAACGACGCCGTCGCCACCGCGAGGGTCATCGCCGCGACGCCGCCCCAGCGCGTCGCCGCCCACAGCAGCAGCGGCCAGAGCAGGTAGAACTGCTCCTCCACCCCGAGCGACCACAGATGCAGGAGCGGCTTGAGACCGGCGGAGACGTCGAAATATCCGGCCTCCGCCCACAGCAGGAGGTTGGCGGCGAACGCAGCACCCCCCGCGACGTGCTTGCCGAGCAGGCGGTATTCGTCGGGCAGCAGGGTGAACCAGCCGACCGCGAGCACGGTCAGCAGAACCAGGGCGAGGGCGGGAAAGATGCGGCGGATGCGGCGGTCGTAGAAATGCAGGATCGAGAACCGCCCGGCGGCGAGGTCG
>QKGW01000429.1 GCA_003250275.1 Alphaproteobacteria bacterium | reverse complement strand
GGCGCGCGGGTGCCGGGGGTGGTCATCGCGCCGCGGATCGCCATGTCGGCCTCGACGCCGCCGACCCGCACCGGCACGCCGATCTCCTCTTCGAGCTTGCGCGCGAGGCGGAGCATCGGGAGCTTCTGCGTGCTCACCATCGCGGCGAGGCCGACGGCGTTGCCGAGCGCGAACTCGCCCGCGAGCGAACCGAGGATCTGCTGCGGCTTGAAGGTGTCGACGGCGAGGATGTCCTGCACCTTGACCGAGGTCACCGGCTGCTCGGTGAGGTCGGCCATCACCTGGCGCACCTGCTCGAACATGCCGCCGACGTTGGTGCCGGTCTCGGCCTGCACCTCTTCGAGGGGGTAGACGCTCTGCACCGTCTCCATGATCTTGTCGGCGCCTTCGTCGACCGGAACTTCGACGCGGCGGCCGTGGCCGAGGAGAATGATCTTGCCCGCGGGAATGCGGCGCTCCTCGATGTCGCCCGCCGGGGTCTTGATCACCACCGCGCTGCGCGTGCCCATCAACGCGCGCGCAAGCGGCACGCTGCGCCGGGTTTCCTCGGGGTCGAGGCCGAACAGGGTGGCGATGTCGTAGGGATTGGAAAGCCGCTCGATGGTGCGGCCGGGCAGCGCGACTTCGAGCGCCGCGGGCATCCCGAGCGGGACGCGGTCGATGTGGCGGACTTCGTCGACGATCGGCATCGGCCGGTCGAGACGGTTGTTGATCAGGACACCATCGTCCTTCTGCACGATCGCGCCGACCACCGGCACGCCGCGTGCGTGCGCCGCGTTGATGATCCGCGCCGCGTCGTCGAAGGCGACGTCGCCGGGGATCACCACGATAAAGGGTCCGCCCGACGGCAACCCGCCGTCGAGCGCCCCAATCGCGACGGTCACGCCGTGCTCCAGCCCCTGCCCGCCAGGGGTGGCCGGATTGTGGCCGATCATCGCGCTTTCGGTGATCACCGTTTCGGTGATCGTCTCCATCGCGATGTCGCCGATCACCGGCGTGGCTTCGTTGAGCAGCACCACGTGCAGATCTTTGCGCGCGACGCCGGTGGAAGCGAGGGCACGGTCGATCGCGTCGATGATGCCGACGGCATTCCGCACCGTTCCCTTGATCCCCACCGTGCGCACCATCGCGCTCGACAGGAACTCCACGTCGTCGCGCCCGCGGATGCGCGCTACCGCAACCTCGGTCGTGTTGTTGCCAACGTCCACGCCGGCCACCGTGATCATCGTTCGCTCCACTTCTTCCAGGTTGGCTCGGTGTGGCTCAGGCCTCCTTGAGACGGCCACGCTTCTCGTAGACCTGCGCCGCCTCGCGGACGAACTTGGCGCAGATTTTCGCCTGGTACTTGTTCTCGAGCTCGTCGGCCATCGCCATCAGCTCGGCCTTGGTGGAACGGTACGGACGCAGCGCCACGTACATCTCCAACACCCGGGTGTCCGGGATGCGGGTGAGTTCGGCGGCGCGGCGGAGGTTGCTCGAAACGTGCGGGCGTCCGCCGCTCTCCGCGATCTGCGCCTGATACTCGAGGGTCTCGGGGCGGATGCGGATATCGTCGAACGCGAGCTTGCCGGCGACGACCTTGTCCACGGTGATTTCGTCGATCGGCAGGCCGGTCGCCGACTTCACCAGGTCGGGCCGCTTCTTCGCGAGCGGATAGTCGGTCTTGGCGTCGAGCTTGCCGCTCGACGACGGGGCGGCGTACGCGGCGGAGGACCCGCCGTTGCCGCCGTTGAGGGTCGAAAGCACGCGCTTGACCGCGGCCTCGATGACATCAGGGGAAATGTCGTTCATCACGTCAGCCATTCGTCTGGTCCTCCTAGAGCGCGAGCTCGACGGCGGGAGCGCCGAGTTTGACGTGCTGCGTCTCCTTGTTGTGCAGCAGCGCCGCGAGGCCCTGGTAGCGCGGGCGCGCCATCGGGTCGTTGCGGGTCGGCACCGGGTCGGGCTGCTCGCCCTTGGCGTAGCGCGCGGCGTTGCGGCCGATCGCGCGGAACACCGAGCGGTCGACCAGCGGCGACTGCGGGAAGAGCTCCAGGTTCTGGAGAATCTGGAGATCGCGCTGATGGATCACCGACGTGCCGCGGCAGAGAATGCCGATGCCGATGCCGGAGCCCGAGAGCACGGCCGCGTCGTGCGCGATCGCGCCGACGTCGGCGGAGCGGACGACGCGCACGAGGCGCGGCTTCAGCCCCTCTTCCTCGATCCCGGCGAACACTTCCTTCAGCACGTCGCTGTGCGGAATTCCGATAATCGTCGAGGTCATGGCGACGCCGAACGCGGGCGGCACGCCGACCACCACTTCGTTGCGGTCGGTGCCGGTCTTGGCGGTGCCGAGTTCGCGGAAGTTGAGCGGTGCCGCATCGGCCGGCTTCACGCCGTTGGCCGGTTTGGCGTCCCCGCCCATCGCCCCGAGAACGTCGAGGATCACCTGCCGCACCAGATCTTCGGTAACTTGCATGGTCGGTTCCTCCTAGATCTGCGAGGCGTCGATGGCGCGCGGGATGTTCTTCAACATCTCCCAGCGCTCGCCGCTGAGGCGATAGCCGGTGCCGGGGCCCTCGTAGTCGTTCGGGTGGTTGATCGCGCTGATCACGTTGAAGTTCTCGTCGAAGACCGCGGAGGTTTGCAGGTAGTCGCCCGCCACCTTGGCCTTCTGCATTTCGAGAACCGACGCGGCAACGTCGGGGAAGCCGCGCTTGGCGAGCGCCCGGACGACGTCGAGACCGGTGGAGCCGCGCTTCATGAAGTCGTCGATCGCCCGAAGGTCCTCGTTGACGTTGCGGTCGCCCATATCCTTCGAACCGTGCGCGTAGGTCGCACGTTCGACTTCGTCGTCGGTGATCGTCGGCAGCCCGAGTTCCTCGAATACCGCCTGAAGCGCGCGCGCGGCCTTGTTGCGCACCGCGATCACGCCTTCCTCGGTGACCGGCTTCAAGCCGCCGTCGACCTGCAAGTCGCGCTGCAGGACGAGGTAGTCGTCGTAGTCGTCGACGTCGTGCGTCGAACCGGCGAACATGTTGTCGTAGTTCGGTTCGGCGGCGTAGCCCGAGAAGATGAAGTCGGTTCCGGGGAGGAACTGCATCAGCATCCGGGCGGTGTTGCGCTCGATCGAGTGGGTGAAGGTCTGGTCGTTGCCGGAGGCGACTTCCAGGTCGAGCAGCACGGTGGCGAGGTTCTCGGCGAGAACCGCGCGGATGCCCGCGGGAACCGCGCCGGGCACGCCGATGCAGCTGATCGAGCCGTTCTGCAGGCCCTGCACGCCCGCGCCCTTGGTCACCATGATGCAGCGGATTTCGAGGTAGAGCATGGACTTGCGCTCGGCATAGCCCATCAGAACCTCCGAGCCGGTGCCCGAGGTGTAGCGCATCTTGAGGCCGCGCGAGGCATACGCCGAGGCGAGGAAGAACTTCGACCACGGCGTGTCGTCGCCGTCGATGAACACCTGCTCGGTGCCGTAGACGGAAACGGTTTCGGCGTACGCGGTGAAGCCGCGCATACCCATGTTGAGCTCGGCCGCTTCCTCGACCGCGCATTGCGACAGCGTGCCGGGACGCCCGACCTGACCGCCGACGAGGAGCGCGAGCGCGTTCATCGGGGCGTAGCGGGCGATGCCCACCGTGGTCTCGATCTCGGCGAAGCCGCGATAGCCGGCCTCGGCCGCATCGGCGGCGAGCAAGGGCGCGCAGTCCTTGACGTTGGTGACGTGCGCCTGGTTCATCGGCGGCTTGCGCGAGCGCATCTTCTGCATCGCCATCATCAGTTCGACGACGTTGAGTTCGCGCAGCACCGCCACCAGCTTCGCCGGGGTCATGCCGACCGAGAGACGCACGAGTTCCTTACGCGGCACGTTGATGTCGACGAGCATCCGCGCGAACTTCAGGCTATCGATCGCCATCGCCTCCTCGGCGACGCGCTTGTCGATGCAGTAGTCGGCGATCGAGAAGTCGATCATGTCGAAATCGTCGCGGCGCTTGCCGTCGAGCTCGACGACGATGCCGTTCTCGATCTTGATCGAGGGCTTCGGATCGTTGGGGCTTTCCATCGCCACCAGGCCGACGTCGACCCATTCCTTGATGAAGCCGTCCTTGTTGATCGGACGCTCCGCCAAAACCTCAAACCTCTTTTGCCGTTTTGCCATGTTGCAGGCTCCTCAGTCTGGTTGCCGGGCGTCCGTTCAGATGTACGGGGTGCCCGCCGACTTGGGTTCCTGACCCCAGGCGCACAGCAGCTTGTTGCCGACCTCGCGCCCGGCGATCACCGCCTGCCGCACCGCACCGGAATCGCCGGTGACCCAGATGAACACTTCGTTGGAGAAGGAGGTGTTCTTCTTCGGCGTGCCGACGCCGAGCACTTCCACGTCGGCGGCCTTCACCGCGGCGTCGATCATCAACATGCCGATCACCGCCGGCGCGCCGAGGATGAGGCCGAAGGCTTTGCCTTCCGGCACGCCGAACGCGGTGTTGAGCACCTTGCTCGCGCGTGCGGTGTACTGGTTCTCGGTGTAGCCCTGGTCGTTGCCGTAGACGTCGCCGAAGTACTTCGGCAGGCATTGCAGCGTCACCTCGACGGCGCGGCGCGCGTCGGAAACGTCTTCCGCGCCGAACACGATGAGGTTGCCGTGACCCGCGCTGCCCTTGGTGTCGCGCGGCATCTCGATCATGATGATCTCGGTGTTGGTCGCCTTGATCGCCTCGTCGGCGGCCATCAGCTGCGGCCCGGCACCGGTGCGCCCGCCGATCACGCCGATCGAACGGAATTTGGGATCGAACCCGAGAATCTCGTGGACCTGCGGGTCGAGGTTGGCGATCACGATGCCCTGGGTGTCGCCCGGGCCGCACCCGATGTATTCGGTGAGCTGCGCGAGGTCGCCGGTGGCGGCAGCGAGCGCGGCCGCCGGGTTCGCCGGCGCGGAGGGCGTCGCGCCGACCCTTTTCATGACTTCCTTCAGAACTTGATCAACCACCATCTGGTCTGACATCGACTATTCCTCCACGGAAAGGGGCTTTTTCAGGCGAGCGGCGGTTCTCAGCTGCCCTGCGGCACGATCTTCTCGACATCCGCGTGCGGGCGCGGAATGACGTGGACCGAAACCACTTCGCCGACCTTGGCGGCGGCGGCAGCACCGGCGTCGGTCGCGGCCTTCACCGCGCCCACGTCGCCGCGGACCATCGCGGTCACGAGGCCCGCGCCGATTTTCTCCTGGCCGACGAGGACGACGTTCGCCGCCTTCACCATCGCGTCGGCCGCTTCGATGCTCGCGACCAGACCGCGGGTCTCGACCATCCCCAGGGACTCTTTCGTCATGTGACACCTCTGTCAGAACGGGTTCTGTGGCCATGCAACCATGGCTGGCGACACACGGGCCGCCCTAATGGGTAGAGGTGCACATCGCGTACCAGATTCATCCGACGATGAAAATTTCTCCGAACGCCAACGACGCCCGGGGGTTCGGTCTGGGGGTAAAGCCATTATGGAAATAATTTCAGGTGGGGAGCGTCGACGCGTCGACAGCGCTCCGGAGTCGCGGTGTCGACGTTTCGACACCGGATTTTCGACACCTCGCCCGCCCGGAATCGGGTGATCAACCCGCGCGATAGGGTAGGCCCCGCGCACACGAAGGCGGCAGGGAGACAACCTCCCCGCCGCCGGTTTCCGCACCGTCACGCGCGCCTACGATCCGCCGCCGAAGCTCCGCGGAATGCTGAGGCGGCGCATCTTGTAGATCAGCGTCGTGCGCGGGATGCCGAGCCGCGCCGCGGCGCCGTTCTCGCCCCCGAGCACGCCGCCCGATTCCTTCAAGACCTGAAGGATGTGGCTGCGTTCGACGTCGACGAGGCGTTCGTCGAGACCGCGCTCGACCATCGGCTCCGGCTCGCGCAACGCCGAGAACGGCGAGACCAGTTCGTCACCGGGCGAGAGGATCACCGCGCGCTGCACCAGGTTCTGCAGTTCGCGGACGTTGCCCGGCCAGTCGTAGCGCGCCATCGCCTCCATCACCGCGGGCGGGATGCGGCGGATCGGCCGGTTCATCTTGCGCGCGTAGAGATTGACGAAGTAGGTGACGAGCTTGGGGATATCGTCGCGCCGCTCCCGCAACGGCGGGATGCGGATCGGGAAGACGTTGAGGCGGTAGTAGAGATCGGCGCGGAACTGGTTGGCCCGCATCATCTCTTCGAGATCGCGGTTGGTCGCCGAGATCACCCGCACGTTGACGCGGATCGGCTTGGTCGAACCGACGCGCTCGAACTCCTGCTCCTGCAGCACGCGCAGGAGCTTGGGCTGAAGCTCGACCGGGAAGTCGCCGATTTCGTCGAGGAACAGGGTGCCGCCGTTGGCGACCTCGAAGCGCCCGATCTTGCGCTCGTGCGCGCCGGTGAACGCACCCTTCTCGTGGCCGAAAAGCTCGCTTTCCAGCAATCCGGCGGGGATCGCGACGCAGTTCAGCTTGACGAACATGCGGTCGCGGCGCGTCGAGAGATTGTGGATGGTGCGCGCGAACAGCTCCTTGCCGGTGCCGGTCTCGCTGTTCATCATCACCGTCATGTCGGTATCGGCGACGGTGGCGACGTGGGCGAGCACCTTGCGGATCTCCGGACTGTCGCCGACGATCTCCTTGAACCGCTCGCCCGACTGGATTTCGCGGGTGAGGTAGGAGTTCTCGTCGGCGAGGCGCTGGCGGGTATCGGAGAGTTTCTGATACTTCAACGCATTGCCGAGCGCGATCGCGATCTGCCCGGCGACCTGGGCGAGGAAGCTCACGTCCTGCGCGGAGAAGCGATCGGGACGGGTGTCGGAAAGGTGCAGCACGCCGAGCTTCTCTTCGCCCGCGGCGACCGGGATCATGCATTCCGAGCGGAAGCCCTCGCCGAACACGATGCGGCGGACGTTGGGGTTCTGCCCCTTAATCTCGGTGCCGCAGCGCATCGCCTTGCCCTCGGAGAAGGCGCGCCCGGCCTCGGAACCGAAGATTTCGAGCACCGCGCCCTCGCGCAGGTACCCCTTGGAAGCGGGGAAATCCAGCCCCCGCACCACGAAGTTCTTGCCGCCGTCGTCGGGCATCGAGAGATAGACGGAATCGCACTGCATCACCGCGCGCACCCGCGCCGGGATGAGCTTGACGAGGGCGTTGATTTCGAGGTTCGAGACGATCGCGTTATTGAGGTCGAGGAGAAGCTGGAGGCGCTCCGAGCTTTCCTTGAGCGCGCCCTCGACCTTCCTCAGTGCGACGATGTGCCGCCTCTGGCGCAGGCTCTGGTGCGCCTGGTTGGAAAGTTCGTTGGCGATGACGAAGCCGAGCTGCGCGATCTCGCGGAACTGCTCGAGCGACATCGTCGGCACTTCCTGAAGCGCCTTGGCGAAGTCCGCTTCGTCGGCGCCGATCTCGCGCGCGTAGCCGATCAGCTCGTCCTCGGCGATCAGCTCGTTCTTCACCTGCCCCATCAGAAAATTGCCGATGTGGCGGCCGCCGACGCTGATGCTCGCGCCCGCGTCCCAGATGCCGCCCGAGAGGCAGGTCTGGACGATCGGGCCGCCGGGGCTCTGCTTGCCGATCACCGCGTCCGAGTAGAAGCAGTTGCACCGCCCCTTCTTGGTCTTGCGGATGACGTCCTTGCAGAGACGGCAGAACCGATACGGCGCCGTGACAGGGGTGCCGTCCGGGTTGGTCATGATCGATGCCACTTTGGTGGCATCCGAAAACGCGTTTTGGACCCTTTGCAGTTGTCCGATATCGAAAAGATCGGTCAGCGCGATGTGTGTTTGTTCTTCTAGGTCTTCATCCACTGGCGATCCGTGCTGGCTGTCGAGCAGCTTGGCCAAGACGTGATCTCCTTGATGCGGATCGGGTTTGTGCGCCGCGGCCTGTTGTGGTTGTTCGGCCAGCCGTCGGCGTTCCCGTTGCCGTGTCTTGGGTTTGCGTACCCCTCCCGTCGCGTCCACTTTCAACCCAGAGTTCCACACCCCGAGCGGCGCTGTCAAG
>QKGW01000348.1 GCA_003250275.1 Alphaproteobacteria bacterium | reverse complement strand
CGCAGGTGGCAAGGCCCTGGCGCTCGCCGCCGAGATGCACAACAAGGGGCGGCTGACCGCCTGCGACGTCTCCCAGGCCCGCCTCGACCGCGGCGCCGAGCGTTTCAAGCGCGCGGGCGCGTTCAACGTCACCCGCCGCGCGCTTTCGGGCGAGACCGATAAGTGGGTGAAGCGCCACAAGGGCACCGCCGACCGCGTCCTCGTCGATGCGCCGTGCTCGGGTTCGGGCACCTGGCGGCGCAATCCCGACGCGCGCTGGCGCACCACCCCCGAGGACATCGCCGAACTGGTGGAGAAGCAGGCGCGCATCCTCGCGAGCGCGTCGCGCCTGGTGCGCCCGGGCGGCCGCCTAGTCTATGCCACCTGCTCGATGTTCGAGGAGGAGAACGGCGCGCAGATCGCCGCCTTCCTCGCCGCCAAGCCCGAGTTTTCGCTGGTTCCGGTGGCCGAGGCATGGGCGCAGGCGCCCGCCGAACTCGCCGGGCAGGAGATGCTTCGCCTGACGCCCGGGCGT
The DNA here is from genome assembly GCA_003250275.1 of Alphaproteobacteria bacterium. Taxonomy (GTDB): domain Bacteria; phylum Pseudomonadota; class Alphaproteobacteria; order Rhodospirillales; family Rhodospirillaceae; genus Oleispirillum. Next base: position 1,556 of record QKGW01000348.1, on the reverse strand, counting down.
CACGGCACCGATGGATTCTTCGTCGCGGTGATGCAGCGCGCCGCCGACGCCGCCGAACAAGGAGAGACGCCATGACCGACCGCATTCTGATCGTCGATTTCGGGTCGCAGGTGACGCAGCTGATCGCGCGCCGCGTGCGCGAAGCGGGCGTCTACTGCGAGATCCATCCGTTCCAGAAGGTCACCGCCGCGAGCATCCGCGAGTTCGACCCGAAGGGCGTGATCCTCTCCGGCGGCCCCGCCTCGGTCACCGAGACCGACAGCCCGCGCGCGCCGCAGGAGGTGTTCGAGCTCGGCCTGCCGGTGATGGGCATCTGCTACGGCCAGCAGACCATGGTGACGCAGTTGGGCGGTCTCGTCGAAGGCTCCGACCATCGTGAGTTCGGCCGCGCCTACGTCGAGGTCTCGGGCGACTGCGCGCTGTTCAAGGGCGTGTGGGCGCCGGGCGCGAAGGAACAGGTGTGGATGAGCCACGGCGACCGCGTCACCCGCCTGCCGGAAGGGTTCCAGGTGGTCGGCACCTCCGAGGGCGCGCCGTATGCCGCGATCGCCAACGAGGCGAAGAAGTTCTACGCGGTGCAGTTTCACCCCGAGGTGGTGCACACCCCGCACGGCGCGCAGCTGCTCGCCAACTTCGTGCACGGCGTCTGCGGCTGCGCGGGTGACTGGACGATGGCCGCCTTCCGCGAGCAGGCGATCGGCGCGATCCGCAAGCAGGTCGGCAAGGGCCGGGTGATCTGCGGCCTTTCGGGCGGCGTCGACAGCTCGGTGGCGGCGGCGCTGCTGCACGAGGCGATCGGCGACCAGCTCACCTGCGTGTTCGTCGACCACGGCCTCCTGCGCATGGGCGAGCGCGAGCAGGTCGAAGAGGTGTTCGGCCGCCGCTTCAACGTCAAGCTCGTCACCCGCGACGCCTCGGATCTGTTCCTCGGTAAGCTCGCGGGCGAGATCGACCCGGAGAAGAAGCGTAAGGCCATCGGCGCGACCTTCATCGACGTGTTCGAGGAAGAGGCGAAGAAGGTCGGCGGCGCGGATTTCCTCGCCCAGGGCACGCTCTACCCCGACGTGATCGAGTCCGTCTCGTTCACCGGCGGCCCGTCGGTGACGATCAAGTCGCACCACAACGTCGGCGGCCTGCCCGAGCGGATGAACATGAAGCTGGTCGAGCCGCTGCGCGAACTGTTCAAGGACGAGGTTCGCGAACTCGGCCGCGAACTCGGCCTGCCCGAGGAGATGGTCGGGCGGCATCCGTTCCCCGGCCCGGGCCTCGCGATCCGCATCCCCGGCCAGGAGATCACCCGCGAGAAGCTCGACATCCTCAGGAAGGCGGACGCGATCTACCTCGAGGAAATCCGCAATGCCGGGCTCTACGACGCGATCTGGCAGGCGTTCGCGGTGCTCCTGCCGGTGCGTACCGTCGGCGTGATGGGCGACAGCCGCTCCTACGACTACGCCTGCGCGCTCCGCGCCGTCACCTCCACCGACGGCATGACCGCGGACTTCTACCCCTACGACATGGCCTTCCTCTCGCGCGTCGCGAACCGCATCATCAACGAG
>QKGW01000330.1 GCA_003250275.1 Alphaproteobacteria bacterium | reverse complement strand
GCCCTACGCAGGTAAGGAGCAGGCGATGAAAACGGCGGTCGTGACCGGTGCGGGTACGGGGATCGGGCGGGCGGCGGCGCTGGCGCTGCTGAAGGCGGGATGGAACGTCGCGCTCGCCGGGAGGCGCAGGGAACCGCTCGAGGAAACCGCGGCGATGGCGGAGGGCGGCGTCGCCCTGCCGGTAGTTGCGGACGTCACCGATCCGGCGTCGGTCGCGGCGCTGTTCCGAACCGTCGTCCGGGAATGGGGGCGGCTCGATTTTCTCTTCAACAATGCCGGGCGCGGCAGCCCGTCGTGCGAGATCGGTGAGGTCAGCGACGCGGACTGGTACGGCGTGGTGAACGCCAACCTCAACGGCGCGTTCCTCTGCGCCCGCGCCGCCTTCCGGACGATGAAGGCGCAGACGCCCCAGGGCGGACGGATCGTCAACAACGGCTCGATCAGCGCCGCCGCGCCGCGCGTCGGCAGCGCCCCCTACACCGCCACCAAGCACGCGATCACCGGCCTCACCAAGGCGATCAGCCTCGACGGACGCGCCTACGACATCGCCTGCGGGCAGATCGACATCGGCAACGCGGCGACGCCGATGACCGACCCGATGACCGCGGGCACCCCGCAGCCCAACGGCACGACGATGGTGGAGCCGCGCATGGACGTCGCCCACGTCGGCGCGGCGGTGCTGCAGATGGCGAGCCTGCCGCTCGACGCGAACATCCAGTTCATCACCATCATGGCGACCAAGATGCCGTTCCTCGGGCGCGGATAGGCGGTTATTTGATCCCGGCCTGAAGGAACGACTGCACGAACTGGCGCTGGAAGATCAGGAACGCCAGAAGCAGCGGCGTGACCGAGATCAGCGTCGCCGCCGAGACCAGCGGCCAGCTCACCCCGGATTCCGGCGCGCCGAAGATCGCGAGCCCGACGGTGATCGGGCGGACGGTCACCGAATTGGTCACGATCAGCGGCCAGAGGAAGTTGTTCCAGTGGTAGCTGATCGACACCAGCGCGTAGGCCACCAGCGTCGGCCGCGCGAGCGGCACGTAGACCCGCCAGAGCATCCCGAGCGCGCCGCAGCCCTCGATCCGCGCGGCGTCGTCGAGTTCCTTGGGGATCGACTTGAACGCCTGCCGCAAAAGGAAGATGCCGAACGCGCTCGCCATGTAGGGCAGGCCGATGCCGAGGATGCTGTCGATCAGCCCGAGATCGGCCATCGTGGTGTAGTTCTCGACGATCAGCACATCGGGCACGATCATCAGCTGCACCAGCACGAGGAGAAAGATCGCATCCCGCCCGGGGAATCGGAAACGCGCGAAGCCGTAGGCCGCGAGCGTGCCGAGCACCAGTTGCGCGGCGAGGATCGCGGTCACCAGAACGAAGGTGTTGAGGATGTAGCGCGGGAACGGCGCCATCGCCCAGGCGTGCACGAAATTGTCGAGGGTGAGCGGCGCGGTGAGCACGAAATTCGCCATGAACTCCGGCGGATGGAACGCCGCCCAGAGCGCATAGGCGAGCGGCGAGATCCACAGGACCCCGAGCACCCACGCGGCGAAGGTATCGAGAGCGCGGCTCATCGGTAGTGCACCCGCTTGTCGAGGAACAGGAACTGCGACACCGCGAGCAGGGCGAGCAGCGCCAGCAACACCGTGGTGAGCGCGGCGGCGGCGGGCATGTCGTTGAACGCGAAGGCGTTCTCGAAGATATAGTAGAGCAGCAGGTTGCTCGCGTTGTTGGGGCCGCCCTTGGTCATGATGAACAGGTGGTCGACGAGCTTGAAGGCGTTGAGCACCGCGTTGATCAGCACGAACATCGTCGTCGGCATCAGCATCGGGAACAGCACGCGGCGGAAGTAGACCCACCGGCTCGCGCCTTCGAGGTGCGCGGCCTCCCACAGCTCGGGCGGCTGGGTCTGGAGCGCGGCGAGATAGAAAATCATGAAGAACCCCGCCTCCTTCCACACCGTCATCGCAATCAGGCATGGCATTACGGTGTCGGGATCGCCGAGCCAGTTGGTGCCGGAGACGCCGAACGCACCGAGGATCTGGTCGAGCAGGCCGATATCGGGGGTATAGAAGAACAGCCAGAGGTTCGCCGCCGCGATCATCGGCAGCATCGTCGGCAGGAAATAGGCGAGCCGCAGCGTCCCCTGTCCTCTGATCTTGCGGTTGACCAGCAACGCCATCACCAGCGCGAGCGCGATCGACACCGGCACGGTGCCGAGGGCGAACGCGAGGTTGTTGCCGAGAACCTTCCAGAACACCGGGTCGGACGCGAGGGTCTCGAAATTGCCGGTTCCGACGAAGCGCGACGGGCGGATCGCCGAAGCACGCGAGAACAGGCTGTCGTGAACGGTGCGGACGATCGGCACATGGGTGAACGCCGCCAGCACCACGGCGGCGGGCAGGATCAGCAGATATCCGGTCACCCATTCCTTGCGCATCGACGCTCTCCGAAGGCGGGCCGGCCCCGGAGGACCGGCCCGGTTTCAAGGCTTAGTGGTAGGGCTTGAGCAGACGCTGGGCCTGGGCCTGAGCCTCGCCGAGGGCTTCCTTGGCGGGCTTCGCGCCGGTCAGGGCCGCCTGGATCGCGTCGTCGAGCGCCTTGCGGATGCGGCCGCCCTGGTAGGTGGAAAGCTCGGCGACCGAGTTTTCGAGCTGGTCGCGCGCCACCGCGGCGGGCGGGAACTCGGCGGCGTAGCTCTGAAGCGCCGAGGTCTGATACGACGCCGGGGAGACGCCCATGTAGCCGGTGGCGATGCTCCACTCGGCGGCGCGCTCGGGCGCGGTCATGAACTTGACGAGCTTGAGCGCGGCAGCGCGCTCCTCGGGGGTCGACTTCTTGAACAGATAGAAGTTCCCACCGCCGGTCGGCGAGCCGGGTTCGCGGTTGGCGGGCAGCACCGCAACCCCGAAGTCGAACTTCGCACCCTTCTTCACCGCGGTGAGATTGCCGGTGGAATGCCACATCATCGCGGTCTTGCCCTCGAGGAACTGCTGGCGCAGGGTGCCCCACTCCACGGTGCCCTCGGGCATCACCTTGTACTTGCTGCCGAGATCGCGCCAGAACTGCAGCGCCTCAACCACCTGCGGCTTGTCGAAGTGGGTCTCGGTGCCGTCGGCGCTCATCAGGAGTTCGCCGTTCTGCTTTGCGAGCGCACCGAACATCCAGTACGGATAGCCGGTCGAGGGAATCTCGATACCCCAGCGCGAGCCGTCCGCCTTGGTCAGCTTCTTACCCATCGCGACCAGTTCGCTCCAAGTCGCCGGCGGATGGTTGGGGTCGAGGCCGACCTCGCGGAAGGCGTCCTTGTTGTAGTACATCACGATCGTCGAACGCTGGAACGGAATGCCCCAGGTCTTGCCGTTGATCACGCCGTTGGCCATCAGACCCGGATAGAACGACTTCAGCCACGCCTTGTCGTCGGCGGACTTCGCCACCTCGTCGAACGGGATCACCGCGTCCTGCTCGATCAGGTCGTAGGCGTCGATCGAGAACAGCACCGAGAGCTGCACCGGCTGGCCCGCCTTGAGCGCCGCGAGCGCCTTGACGCGGGTGTCGTCGTAGTTGCCGGCATAGATCGCGTTGACCTTGACGTCGGGGTTGGCCTTCTCGAAGTCGGCGACCATGCCATCGACCACCTTGGTCAGTGGCCCGCCGACCGAGACCGGATAGTACATCGTGAGTTCCAGGGCGGATGCCGACCCGGCACCCAGCAGCGTCGCAACCGCGCCGACGGCGGCGGCCTTGCTCAGACGACCGAACATTGGGGATTTCCTTTCGCAGGTTTCGGTGGGAGGTCCGCGCGGCGACCGCTCTCGGCCTCGAACAGGTGCACCGCCTCGAACGGCCACGCGAGGCGAACCTCGCCGTCCTTCGGTGCGACGAAATGCCCCGCAATCCGGATCTGCAGACGCTGATCGCCGATGCGGGTCGAAACGACGGTATCGGCGCCGTGATAGTCCACGGCCTCGATACGCGCCGGAATGCCGGTTTCGCTCAGGCTGACGTGTTCGGGGCGCAGCCCCATCAGGACCCCCTCGCCCGGCCCGTCGAGCACCGCCGCGCCGGGCGCGCAACCGGAGATCACCGCGCCGCGCGGCCCGTCGGCGAGCGCGACCAGGTTCATCGGCGGCACGCCGATGAACTGGGCGACGAAAGTGGTTTCCGGGCGGGCGTAGAGTTCGGCGGGCGGTCCGCTCTGTTCGACGCGGCCGTCGCGCAGCAACACCACGCGGTCGGCCATGCTCATCGCCTCGACCTGATCGTGGGTAACGTAGACCACCGTCATCCCGAGGCTTTGCTGCAACGCGCGGATCTCCGCGCGCATCTCCTGGCGGAGCTTGGCGTCGAGGTTGGAGAGCGGCTCGTCCATCAGACACAGCGGGTGTTCCGCCGCCGCCGCACGGGCGAGCGCGATGCGCTGGCGCTGCCCACCGGACAACTGCGCGGGCTTGCGGTCGAGGAGGTCTGCAAGCCCGACCATTTCAGCGACGCGCTTCAGGCGGCGGTCGCGCTCGGCGCGCGCCACGCGCCGCACCTTGAGGCCGAAGACGATATTCTCGGCGACGCTGAGATGCGGGAACAGGGCGTAGGACTGGAAGACCATCGAGACGCCGCGAGCCGAAGGTGCCGCGCGGGTGACGTCGCGCCCGTCGATCAGCACCCGTCCGCCGCTCGCCTCCTCAAGGCCGGAGATGATCCGGAGCGCGGTGGTCTTGCCGCACCCGGAGGGCCCGAGCAACACCAGGAACTCGCCGCTCTCGACCGCGATGTCGAGGCGTTCGAGCACGCGCACGCCGCCGAAATGCTTTTCCACGCCTTCGAGACGGAGCGTGCTCATGCCACCTCCTCCGCGATCACCAGTTCGACCCCTTCCCGCGCCGCCAGCGCCGCGAGTTCGCCGGGCAGCGGCCGGTCGGTCACCAGCGCGTGAAGTTCGCCGAGCCCGGCGAAGCGTACCGTCGGCGCGAGACGCACCTTGGTGTGGTCCGCCACCGCGATCGGTTTGGTCGAGTTTTCGACGATCAGGCGGCTGAGGCGCACTTCGTCGAAATCGAAGTCGCGGAGGCTGCCGTCGGGATCGATGCCGCCGACGCCGAACACGCCGTATTCGACGCGGATATCGCGGAACACCGCGAGCGCGCTCTCGCCGATGAAATCGCGTTCGCGGTTGCGTGCCCGCCCGCCCGCGAGGATCACCTCGAAGCTCGGGTTGCGGCAAAGGAACTCCGCCACTTCGAGGTTATTGGTGACGACGCGCAGGCTCTCGTGGCCGATCAGCGCTCGCGCCACCGCGGCGGTGGTGGTGCCGATGCCGAGAAACAGCGACGCGTGGTCGGGGATCAACGCCGCCGCCGCGCAAGCGATGCGGGATTTCTCCTCGACCTGGAGAACCTCGCGGTCCTCGAACGCGGCGTTGCGGAAATTCGTCGGTAGCGCCGCGCCGCCGTGCTGGCGGCGCAGGAGGCCATGATCGCAAAGCGTGTTGATGTCGCGGCGGATGGTTTGCGGCGAGACCTCGTAGTGCGCAGCAAGCGCCTCGACGCTGACGAACCCCTCGTCGCGAACGGCCTGAAGAATCTCGCTCTGACGTGGGGAAAAGTTCACCTAAGCCTCCGTTCGCACTCAGTCATGCGCGGACGAAAGCTACAGATTTTCGTGTGAAAGCAGGGTGAACCTTCGATGAAGGGATTGCGACACTTTCCATATCGCGCCGAAACGCTATGCAGAATCGCTGCGCAGCCATTCCGCGAATCGCTATTGATAAAAACGTTGCGTTCCTATAGATCGTCTCATCCGATTAGTTTCAAGCCAGTCTCATTAAGAGGAAGAGAATGACCCAAGTCCGGGATCTGCCGGCCCCGAGAAACTCCGCGGGGCGGGTGCTGTTCGCCAGTCTGATCGGCACGACGATCGAGTTCTTCGATTTCTACATTTACGCCACCGCGGCGGTCATCGTATTCCCGAAGCTGTTCTTCCCCGCCGGCGATCCGACCTCGGCGGTGTTGCAGTCGCTCGCGACGTTCTCGATCGCGTTCTTCGCACGGCCGTTCGGCGCGGCGGTGTTCGGCCACTTCGGCGACAAGATCGGCCGTAAGGCGACCCTGGTCGCGGCACTGATGACCATGGGTCTCTCGACCGTGGCGATCGGCCTGCTGCCGACCTACCACTCGGTCGGCCTGGTCGCGCCGCTGCTGCTCGCGCTCTGCCGCATGGGCCAGGGCCTCGGCCTCGGCGGCGAATGGGGCGGCGCGGTGCTGCTCGCCACCGAGAACGCGCCTCCCGGCAAGCGCGCCTGGTACGGCATGTTCCCGCAGCTCGGCGCGCCGATCGGCTTCATCCTCGCCAACGGCAGCTTCATCACCCTCGCGGCGCTGCTCGACGACGCGCACTTCCTCGCCTGGGGCTGGCGCGTGCCGTTCATCGCCTCCTCGGTGCTCGTCGGCATGGGCCTGTGGATCCGTCTCTCGCTTGCCGAAACCCCGGACTTCCAGCGCGCCATCGAGCGCCAGGAGCGCGTCAAGGTGCCGTTCGCCAAGGTGCTGAAGGAGCAGAAGATGCTTCTCCTGCTCGGCACTCTCGGCGCGATCTCGACCTTCGTGCTGTTCTACATCATGACGGTGTTCGCGCTGAACTGGGGCACCAACGCCCTCGGCTACACCAAGTCCACCTTCCTGCCGATGCAGATGGGCGGCGTGGTGTTCTTCGGCCTGATGATCCCGGTTTCGGCGCTGTTCGCCGACCGCTTCGGCTACGCCCGCACCCTGGTGTGGACCACCGTGGCGATCACCGCGTTCGGCTTCGTCGTCGAGCCGATCTTCGGTTCGGGCAGCACCTTCGGCGTGTTCCTGTTCCTCGCGATCGGCTTCGCGTTGATGGGCTTCACCTACGGCCCGCTCGGCACCGCGCTCGCCGAGCCGTTCCCGGTGTCGGTGCGCTACACCGGCGCGTCGATGACCTTCAACCTCGGCGGCATCTTCGGCGCTTCGCTCGCGCCCTACATCGCCACCACCCTCGCCCGCACCTACGGTCTCGGCGCGGTGGGCTGGTATCTCTCGGGCGCCGCGGCGCTGACCCTGCTGGCGCTCGTTGCGCTCGACCGCAAGGTCAAGAAGACGGCGCTGCGCGACGCGGTCCTCGCCGAGGAAGCGGTGATCTGATCGCCCGCCGATACCGAAACGAAAAGGCCCGGATCGCTCCGGGCCTTTTTCATTTGGCGTCGTCGTCGCCGGAGTAGACCGGCAGGGAGAGGTTGCGCCGGATCGCGACGATGCGCAGCAGCAACGCGACGAGAAAGCCGGTGACGAGCGAAGCGACGCGGTCGCCGGTCTCGGCGATCATTCCGACGAACGCCGCCGAACCGAGGATCGCCGCGGTGGCGTAGATCTCGCGGCGGAGGATCAAGGGTTCCTCGCGGCACAGCACGTCGCGCAGGATGCCGCCGCCCGAGGCGGTGATCGCCCCCATCGCGATCGCGATCAAGGGTTCCGCGCCGAACGCGAGCGCCTTCTGCGCGCCGACCACGGCGAAGAGCGCGAGGCCGAAGGCATCGGCGACGACGAGCGCTTGGCCGTAGCGCTCGATCCGGCGGGCGAAGAAGAAGGTCGCGACCGCGGCCGCGAGGGTGACGAGCAGATAGTTGCCGTCCGCCACCCAGAACACCGGCAGCGCACCGAGCGCGACGTCGCGCACCGTACCGCCGCCGATCGCCGGCGCCATCGCGACGACGAGAAAGCCGAAGATGTCGTACCGCTTGCGCGCCGCGAGCAGCCCACCCGACACCGCGAACACCGCGGTGCCGAACAGGTCCATGCCGTAGAGAACCGTCACGCGTCCCTCCCCCTCCGTCCGTCAAACCCGGCCATGACGACGCAAGGCAGGCCGCGAGCTCAGGCGTCGAAGCCGAAGCGCAGGTTGCGCGGGAAGCCCGGCGGCACCGGCTTGCCGACCTGGGCGCGCTTGCCCTGCCATTGCGTCATGTCGGGGAT
>QKGW01000048.1 GCA_003250275.1 Alphaproteobacteria bacterium | reverse complement strand
GGTGCGCAAGGGCACGCTCACCGACGAGGAACGCGCGATCATCAACCAGCACATCGTCCAGACCATCGTGATGCTGGAGAGCCTGCCGTTTCCGCGCCACCTGCGCCGCGTGCCGGAATACGCCGGCACCCACCACGAGACCCTTACCGGCAGCGGTTATCCGCGCGGGCTCACCGCCGCCGACCTCTCGATCCCGGCGCGGATCATGGCGGTGGCCGACGTGTTCGAGGCGCTCACCGCCGCCGACCGCCCCTACAAGAAAGCCAAGACGCTGTCCGAGGCGGTGGATATTCTGGCGCGGATGGCGGACGACCGCGCCATCGATCCGGACGTGTTCGAACTCTTCCTCGAAAGCGGCGTCTACCGCCGCTACGCCGAGCGGTTCCTCGATCCGGCGCAGATCGACGCGGTCGACGCGAACCGGTATCTGGCGAGGCTCGAACGATGAACTGGCGGGAGATGCGCGCGGCCGACCTCGGCGCGGTGAGCGCGGCGGCGGCGGCGATCCATCCGGGCTATCCGGAGGCGGACGCGGTGTTCGCCGAGCGCCTCGCGCTCGCGCCCGAGGGGTGCCGCGTGCTCGAAGAGGCGGGCGCGCTCGCCGGATACGCGCTCACCCACCCCTGGCGCTACGGCGCGCCGCCCAAGCTCGACACCCTGCTCGGCGCGATTCCGGCGGATGCCGACACCTGGTACCTCCACGACATCGCGCTCCTGCCGCGGGCGCGTGGGCTCGGCTTCGCCGGGGTCCTGGTGGAAGGGCTCGCGGCTGCCGCGCGGGCGCGCGGTTTCGCCACGATGTCCTTGGTCGCGGTCAACAATTCCCGCCCGGTCTGGGAGGCGCGGGGATTTTCCGTCGCAACCGATGCGGCCCCGGAACTTTCGAGTTACGGCGGCGTTGCATGGTTCATGATGCGCCGCCTGCGCGACACAATTTGATACACTTTTCCGCCTCCTGCGACATACCCCTGAGACAAGCCGCCCGTAAGGTTCAACCTGTATCCGTGGCGAGCGGGACATAAGGACGGAAGGCGGGCGGTCGCATCTGCGAGGCCCGTCCCTTCCGGGCCTGCTTCCGCGGAACAGGACAGGAGATTTCGATGATGCGCGTTGCGCGCGGACTGATGACGGTGGCGACGGGACTGGTGGTGGCGCTGAGCGCGGCGAGCGCGCTCGCGGGCCCGCCCGGCTGGGACAATCCCGGCCGTGGCCGTGGCCACGACCATTGGGACGACCGCCCGGATTACCGCTACGACCGCCGCGGCCCCGGCGTCGTGGTGGTGACCGACGCCTGGCGCGGCGGCCACTGGCGCCACGAGTGGTGGAACGGCCGCTTCGGCTGGTGGTGGATCGTCTCCGGCGTGCGCTACTACTATCCGGCGCCGGTTTATCCCTATCCGGTGCAGGTCGCGCCGCCGATGGCGGTCGTCGTGCCCTCGGGGCAGACCGCCTACTATTGCGCCAACCCCGCCGGCTATTACCCGATGGTCGCGCAGTGCTTCGCTCCCTGGCAGCCGGTTTCCCTCGCCGCGCCGCCGATGGCGGCGCCTGCGCCGGTGGTCGCCGCGCCCCCGCCGGTTTCGTCGGGCGGCATCGATAAGACCACCGGCGGCACGGTGCTCGGCGCGGTCGGCGGCGGCATCGCCGGTGCGCAGTTCGGGCAGGGTTCGGGCCGCGTCGCTGCGGCGGTGGTCGGCACCATCCTCGGCGCGTTCCTCGGCCACGAGGTCGGCGCATCGCTCGACCGGGCGGACGCGCTCGCGGCGCAGCAGGCGGCCAACCAGGCCTACGCCGCGCCGATCGGCCAGACGATCACCTGGAATACGCCGAACACCACGCACAGCGGTACCATCACCCCGACCCGCGAGGGCCGCGACGCGGCGAACAACGCCTGCCGCGAGTTCAAGCAGACCGTCACCATCGACGGCAAGCAGACCGAAGTGACCAGCACCGCCTGCAAGAAGTCCGACGGGACCTGGGTGCAGATCGGCAGCTGACGAGTTCCACCCGGTGACGAAGCCTTCTCCCCAATCGGGCTTCGTCTCCTCCCCCGGCGAAGCGTACTCCCCCGTGGTTT
>QKGW01000391.1 GCA_003250275.1 Alphaproteobacteria bacterium | reverse complement strand
GCGTTCGGGCAATAGGACGGCGCGACGTCCCACCCGGTTTCCGCCTCGCGGCAATCGGCCTCGTAGCCGCAGAACAGGCACCGGCACGCGGTCTCGTCCGCATCGGCCTCGGCGTTCGGCGCCTGGGCGGTCTCGTCCGGTTTGCTCAGCCAATCGAACAGAGCCATGGTCCGCTCCCGAAACCCTGCGCGGGCTTCGCGGCCCGCGCCGCTCCGGCGTGGACGCCGGAGGTTAGTAGAATTCTAAAATTCTACCATCCGCGCCGGGTTCGGGCAATCGCGCCGCCGCGAGCAGTTCCGCCGCGGCGTCGGCGGGGGTGAGGCGGCGGGCCTCGACCCGCGCGATCACCGCTTCGATGCCGTCGCGCGGCAGCGCCGCGAGCACCTGCGCGCGGATGCCGTCCTCGAGCGCGGCGGCGAGTTCCGCGCGGCAGCGGCGGGCGCGGCGGCGGGCGCGTTCGCCGGTTTCCGCCTGCCAGGCGTGGAAGTCGTCGAGGGCGTCGAGCAGCGCCGCGATCCCCTCCCCGGTCGCGGCGGCGGTGCGCCGCACCGGCGGCGTCCACGGCGCGGGCGGCGCGAGCGCGAGCATCGCCGCGAGTTCGGCGTCGAGGCGGTCGGCGCCCGGCAGGTCCGCCTTGTTGATCGCGATCGCGTCGGCGATTTCGAGGATGCCCGCCTTGATCGCCTGGATGCCGTCGCCCATCCCCGGGGTCAGCACCAGCAGCGTTGCGTCGGCGGCGGCGGCGACGTCGACCTCCGATTGGCCGACGCCGACGGTCTCGACGAGGACGGTGGCGAACCCCGCCGCGTCGAGGATCTTCACGAGATCGCCGGTGCGCCGCGCGAGGCCGCCGAGGCTGCCGCGCGAGGCCATGCTGCGGATGAACACGCCGGGGTCGAGGGCGAGGTCGTTCATCCGCAGGCGGTCGCCGAGCAGCGCGCCGCCGGTGAACGGGCTGGAGGGGTCGACGGCGACGATGCCGACGCTCTCGCCGCGCGCCCGCAGCACCTTGGCGAGGCCATCGACGAGAGTGCTCTTGCCCGCGCCGGGCGGCCCGGTCACGCCGATCACCCGCGCGCTGCCGGTGTGCGGCACGAGCGCGCGCAGCACCTCCGCCGCCTCGCCGTTCTCGGCGAGGGTGAGCGCGCGGGCGAGCGCGCGTCGCGACCCCGCCAGAACCTTTCCGGCGAGATCGGCGCTCATGCGGCGAGCCTGCCCTTGAGGAAGTCGATCACCGCGGCGGTCGGCGTGCCGGGGCCGAACACCTCGGCCACGCCCATCGCCTTGAGGCCGGGAACGTCGCCCTCGGGGATCACCCCGCCGCCGAACACCAGGAGGTCGTCGAGTTCGCGCGCGTGCAGCTCGGCGAACAGGCGCGGGAAGATGGTGTTGTGCGCGCCCGAGAGCAGGCTCAGGCCGATGGCGTCGACGTCCTCCTGCAGCGCCACCTCGGCGATACGCTCGGGCGGCTGGCGCAGGCCGGTGTAGATCACCTCGAAGCCTGCGTCGCGAAGGGCGCGGGCAACCACCTTGGCGCCCCGGTCGTGGCCGTCGAGGCCGGGCTTGGCTACCAGGACGCGGATCGGTTTCATCATCTCAACTCCTTGTTCGAAATCACGCGACCGCCGCTTCGGCGGTGAGGAAGGCAAAGGCGTCGGCGACGTCGGCGACGCGGTCGAGACCGGCGATGACGGCGAGAAGGCGCTCGCCCTGGCCGGGCGGCAGCAGAGGCGATGCGACGGCGCGGAACTTCGCCTCGGTCTCGGCGTAGACGAGCGGGTTTTCGGGGTCGCCCTTGGGGTAGGGGACGTAATCGGAGAGGCGGCGTCCGTCGGCGGTTTCGAGCTCCACCTCGGCCGCCCACTTCATCGGGTCGCGGCGGAATTCGGCGTCGATCGCGTCGTCGAGCACCACCGACACGCGTCCCATCAGCCGCCGCGTCGCGGCGTCCGCCGTTGCCTCGGCGGTGAACGCCTCGAGCCCGACGCGGCCCTCGCGCAGCGCATGGGCGACGCAGTATTGCAGGCTGAACTTGTGGCCGTAGGGGGTCGCCGGGGCGGGGTTGTCGACGAGGTCGCGGGCGGCGCGGTAGGTGCGCACCGTCACCGCGCGGATCGCCTCGGGGGCGAGGCGGTGGGCGTCGCGCAGGCGGATCGCCGCCTCGATCGCCGGGTGGCAGTGGCGGCAGCAGGTGTAGGCCTTGTAGCCGTTGGTATCGATGCGGTAGCCCGCGCCGAGGCCTTCGGAAAGCTTTTCGAAGTGCGGCGCGGCGCTCATCGCGCGGCAGAAGCCCTTCTCGCCTTCGAGGATGCGCCGCGCCGCGGTGAACCCGGCGGCGGCGAGGTCGGCGGCGAGGATGCCGTTCTGCGCCGCCTTGCCCGCGTGCAGGGTCTTGCTCATCGCGCCGTCGGTGAGGAATTCCCACAGTCCCGCCGCCTGGGTTCCGGCGGAGCCGAAGCAGGCGACGGTGCGCTCGGCGTCGAGGCCGAGCAGGCTCGCCGCCGCCGCCGCCGCGCCGAAGGTTCCGGCGGTGCCGGTGGTGTGCCAGAAGAAGTAGCTCTCCGGATTGACCGCCTCGCCGACCCGCGCCGCCGCCTCGCACCCGGCGACGATCGCCGCGATCAGCGCCTCGCCCGATGCGCCGATGCGTTCCGCCACCGCGAGCGCCGCGGGCATCACCACGGTGCCGAGGTGGAGGATCGAGGCGTTGTGCAGGTCGTCCATGTCGAGGGCGTGCGACGCCGCGCCGTTGGCGAGCGCGGCGGCGGCGGCCGAGGTGCGGTAGGGCTGCGCGCAGAGCACCGTCGCGGCGCGCGCGGCGGGGCGTTCGGCGGCCTGCACCTGGCGGACGATGCGCGCGGCGGGCTCGCCCGAGCCGCGGATGCAGCAGGCGAGCCAGTCGAGGCAGAACTGCCGCGCGTGCGCCCGCGTCGCCTCGGGCAGGTCGGCATAGCGCAATCCGGCGACGAACTTGGCAAGGGCTTCGGTGCTCATGGTTCAGAACTCCGCGCTGGGTTGATATTCGCCGAACACGCCGCGCAGCACGCCGCAGATTTCGCCGAGGGTGGCGTAGGTGCGCGCGGCGGCGATCAGCGACGGCATCAGGTTGTCGCCGCCCTTCGCCACACGTTCGACCTCGGCGAGCGCCGCCGTCACCGCGGCCGCATCGCGGCGGGCCTTGAGGGCGGCGAGGTGCTCGCACTGGCGCGCGCCGACCGCCGGGTCGACGGTGAGGTAGTCGCCGCCCTGGGTCTCCTCGACGGCGAAGCGGTTGACCCCGACCTTGACCTGTTCGCCGGTTTCGACCGCGCGCTGGCGGGCGAAGGCGCTTTCGGCGATTTCGCGCTGGATGTAGCCGCCCTCGATCGCCGCGACCGCGCCGCCGAGCGCGTCGATGCGCGCGATGTGCGCGGCGGCGGCGGCCTCGATCTTGTCGGTGAGGGCCTCGATGCACCACGCGCCGCCGAGCGGGTCGACGACGTCGGCGAGCCCGCTCTCGTAGGCGATGAGCTGCTGGGTGCGGAGCGCGAGGCGGGCGGAGTCCTCGGTCGGCAGGGCGATCGCCTCGTCCTTGGCGCAGGTGGCGAGCGACTGCGCGCCGCCGAGGATCGCCGCGATCGCCTGCCAGGCGATGCGCACGACGTTGTTGTCGGGCTGCTGCGAGGTGAGCGCCGAACCCGAGGTGTGGACGTGGAAGCGCAGCATCTGCGACTTCGGGTTCTTCGCGCCGAAGCGCTCCTTCATCAGCCGCGCCCACAGCCGCCGCGCGGCGCGGAACTTCGCCACCTCTTCGAGAAGGTTGAGATCGGCGGTGAAGATCCAGCTGATCGCCGGGGCGAAGGCGTCGACGTCGAGCCCGGCGGTGACCGCCGCCTCGATGTAGGCGATCGCGTTGGCGAAGGCGAACGCGACCTCCTGCGCCGCGTCGGAGCCCGCCTCGCGGATGTGGTAGGCGCCCACCGAGATCAAGTTCCAGCGCGGGATTTCCTTCGCGCAGTAGGCGAAGGTGTCGGTGATCAGGCGCATCGACGGCGCGGGCGGGAAGATGTAGGTGCCGCGCGCGACGTATTCCTTGAGGATGTCGTTCTGGATCGTGCCGGCGAGCTGGCCGGGCTTCACCCCCTGCCTTTCCGCCGCCGCGACGTACATCGCGAGCAGCACCGCCGCGGGGGCGTTGATCGTCATCGAGGTCGAGACCTTGTCGAGCGGGATGCCCTCGAACAGCGCCTCCATGTCGGCGAGGCTGTCGACCGCGACGCCGACCTTGCCGACCTCGCCCGCCGCGAACGCGTCGTCGCTGTCGTAGCCGATCTGCGTCGGCAGGTCGAAGGCGACCGAAAGGCCGGTCTGCCCCTGCGCGAGCAGGTACTTGTAGCGCGCGTTGGATTCCTCGGCGGTGGCGAAGCCCGAGTACTGCCGCATCGTCCACAGGCGGCCGCGGTACATCGTCGGCTGCACGCCGCGGGTGAACGGATAGCGGCCGGGGAAGCCGACGTCGTCGAGGTAGCTGCCGGGCCCGGCGTCGAGCGGGGTGTAGAGGCGCTTGAACGCGAGGTTGGCGCGTTCCGGGCGTTTCGCCAGCGCGGCTTCGGTTTCCGCCTCCCAGGCGCGGACGGCGGGTTCGAGTTCGAGAAGGGTGTCGGTGTCGGTCATCGGAGTCCTCACAGTAGGGCGTCGGCCGGCTCGGCGGCGCGATCCATCGCGCCCCGGCGGGCAAGGTTGAGGTGGAATTCGAAGGCGCGGGCGAGGGCCTGGGGCTCGTGGCCGCCGAGGCGTTCCGCGTCCTTGAGGTAGTCGAGGAGCAGCGGGCGGTAGCGCGGATGGGCGCAGTTGGCGACGATCACCTGGGCGCGCTCGCGCGGGTCGAGGCCGCGCACGTCGGCGACCCCCTGCTCGGTGATGAACACCATCACGTCGTGCTCGGTGTGGTCGGGGTGCGCCACCATCGGCACGATCCGCGAGATCGCGCCGTCCCTCGCGGTGCTCTCGGTGACGAAGATCGAGAGGTAGCCGTTGCGCATGTAGTCGCCGGAGCCGCCGATGCCGTTCATCATCCGCGTGCCGCCGGTGTGGGTGGAGTTGGCGTTGCCGTAGACGTCGAATTCGAGCGGTGTGTTGATCGCGATCACGCCGAGGCGGCGGATCACCTCCGGGTGGTTGCTGATGTCGAGTGGGCGCAGCACCAGCGCGCGGCGATAGAGCTCCGGATCGGCGCGGAAGCGCGCGAGCACCGCGGGCGAGGGGGTGAACGCGCAGCCCGAGGCCTGGCGCACCTTGCCCGCCGCGATCAACTCGAACACCGCGTCCTGGAGGATCTCGGAATAGAGGGTGAGGTCTTCGAGATCGGATTGGCCGAGGCCCGCGAGCACCGCGTTGGCGATCGAGCCGACCCCCGATTGCAGCGGCAGCATCCGCTGCGGCAACCGCCCCTTGCGCTGCTCGTGCTTGAGGAATTCGACGAGGTTGGCGGCCATCCGCACCTGGTCGGGGCTCGCCGGTTCGAGATTGCGGACGCGGTCGGGGATGTCGGATTCGACGATCGCGGCGATGCGTTCGATGCCGCAGCGCACCACCGTTTCGCCGATCCGGTCGCCGGGGGCGTAGATCGGGATTTCGCGGCGGAACGGCGGCTTCGGCAGGATCGCGATGTCGTGCATCCCTTCGAGTTCGAGTGGCTGCGCGGTGTTGACCTCGACGATCACGGTCTTGGCGTGCTTGACGAACATCGGGGTGTTGCCGACACCCGGGCCGAGGATCAGGTCGCCCTCGCGGGTGATCGCCACCGCCTCGACGATCGCGACGTCGATCGGCCCCCAGAAGCCGCAGTCGATCTGTGGCGCGAGGTGGCTGAGGTGCTGGTCGGTGTAGGCGATCCGCCCGGCGTTGATGCCCTCGCGCATCGCCGCGTTCGAGGCGGCGTAGTACGGCGTGCGCCGCGCCACCGCGTCGACCTCGGCGAGCGCGTTCTCGATCTCCGGGCCGACCGAGGCGCCGGAAAACAGGTTGATGCGGCAGCGCCGCCCGGCTTTCACCGCCGCGGCGAGCGCCAGCGTCACCTTTTTCGGGTAGCCCGAGGGGGTGAAGCCGCTGACGCCGACGCTCATGCCGTCGGCGATGAGGTTCGCGGCGACGTCGGCTGTGGTGATGCGCGCGAACAGGTCGGGGTGGCGTAGTCTGTCGGTGGTGAGCATGGTGGTGTCCTCCCGCCATTCCCTATCGCACCCGCCGTGCCAGATATTTATTCGTTGAAAATCAATATGTTGACCGGATTATGGGAATGCGGGAGCGTTCGCCCGCGAACGCCGGGCGCGCCGCCGCGGGCCGCAGCGCGGCGCGCCGCCTGGGCCGGGCGGTGTTGCGTTCGCAAATGCAACGCCGTTCTCAGGTGCAACGCTTTTCGCGGTGCTTTCTGCTGGATATTCAAGAAAACCCGCGCGAAACTCGGAGCGGTCCAAGCCATCGGAGCGTTCGCTCATGAAGCACATCCCCAACCTCGCCGCGCTCACCGGCGGCGCGGCGGTGTTCTGCGACGAAACCGGCGTGGTGCGCGCGCTCGCGGGCGGCGGCGCGGCGGCGCTCGCGGGACGCGCGGCGGAGCTGATCGCCGAGCTCGGCGACGAGCCGATGGCGGCGGTGAACGGCGCGGCGGTGCTGCGCCTGGCGCAGGGCGTGTTGCTGCTCGACGCCGCGGCACGGCACGACGAGGCGCGCCGCTTCCATACCGCGATGGAGGAGGCGCTGCCGCTGATCGCGCAGGTGGTGGCGGGCGACGTGGTGCTGTTCGACGCGGCGGGCAAGCGCGAGCGCGCGGTGCACCCAGACGGGCGCTCCAACCCCGGCGCGGTCGGGGTGATCACCGAGCTGTGCAGGAAGGCGATGGACGAACGCCGCCCGAGCATCGGCACCTCGGTGATGATCCCCGGCGCGCTCGCGGTGCGCATTCCGCTCGCGCCCGATTACGGCCTCGCGTTCAACAACAAGATCGTCGCGCTGCAACGCAACCGTCAGCGTGAGGGCGCGCCGCGCCACGCCTCGACGCGCTACCACCTCGACGACGTTCTCGGCGACAGCGCCGCGATCCGCGAGGCGCGGCGGCTCGCAACGTCGGTCGCGGCGTCGCCCTCGACGGTGCTGATCATGGGCGAAACCGGCACCGGCAAGGAGCTGTTCGCCCAGGCGATCCACAACTTGAGCCGGCGTGCGGCGAAGCCGTTCGTCGCGATCAACTGCGGCGCGCTGCCCGCGAGCCTGGTGGAGAGCACCCTGTTCGGCTACGCCGACGGCGCGTTCACCGGGGCGAAGCGCCAGGGCGCGCCCGGCGTGTTCGAGCAGGCCGACGGCGGCACCCTGTTCCTCGACGAGATCAGCGAGATGCCCTTCGACATGCAGGTCAACCTGCTGCGGGTGATCCAGGAGCGCGAAGTGCGGCGGGTCGGCGCGCAGGCGGCGAAGCCGGTCGACGTGCGCATTCTCGCGTCGTCGAACAAGCCGCTCGACGCGCTGGTGAAGCAGGGGCGGTTCCGCACCGACCTGTTCTTCCGCCTCAACGTGCTCGAACTCGAAGTGCCGCCGTTGCGCGCGCGGCGCGAGGACATTCCCGCGCTCGCCTATCACTTCATCGCCCGCTTCGCGCGCCTGATGGGCAAGGAGGCGAACGACATCGACCCGGCGGTGATCGCCGCGCTCGCCGCCTACGACTGGCCCGGCAACGTGCGCGAGCTGCAGAACTGCGCCGAATACATCGTCAACGTGATCGAGGACAACGCGGTCACGCCCGCGCATCTCCCGGCGTTTCTCAAGGGCGCGGCCGCGCCGCTCGCACCGTCGCGCTACCGCACCCGGATGGACGCCGCCGAGCGCGACCTGATCGCCCAGACTCTCGCCGACTGCGGCGGCAACAAGGCCGCGGCGGCGAAGCGCCTCGGCCTCAACCGCACCACCCTGTGGCGGATCCTCAAGCGGCTCGATCTCGACTGATCGCGCCGATCAGCGCGTCGATGTCGGCGGCGGT
>QKGW01000073.1 GCA_003250275.1 Alphaproteobacteria bacterium | reverse complement strand
AACCTGCCGGTCAAGGGCGGCAACTTCGGCTGGCCGCTGGTCAGCCACGGCACCCACTACTCGGGCGTCGGCATTCCCGATCCCGCCACCCGGCCCGATTTCGTCGACGCGATCCGCTGGTGGGTGCCGGCGATCTCGCCTTCGGGCATCGCCTTCTGCACCGCCGAGGTGCTGCCCGGATGGCGCGGCAACCTTCTCCTCGGCGGGCTCTCCTCGCGCGCGCTGATCCGCCTCGAACTCGACGGCACGCGCGTCACCCACGAGGAACGCATCGAACTCGGGATGCGCATCCGCGACGTCCTGATCGGGCCGGACGGCGCGCTCTACCTCCTCACCGACGGGCGCGGCGGGCGCGTCCTCCGCCTCACTTCGTGGCGGGGGTAGCGGTCTCGGGGAATTCCAGCAGCTCGATGTTGCGGCGGATGTCCTCGACGATCGGCGCGTCCTCGGGCGCGGCGAGCAGGCCCTCGGCCCAGTCGCGCCGCGCCTTGTCGGGCTCGCCGCGGAGGCGGTGGACGATGCCGCGTTCGAGCCGCGCCGACGGGTCCGCCGGCGCGAGGCCGACCGCCTGATTGAGATCCTCGATCGCGAGGTCGAGGGCGTCGAGGTAGCGGTAGGCCGAACCGCGCAGGGTCAGCGCCTCGGCGTTCTTCGGGTCGCGCTTCAGCGCCTCGGTGAGGTCGTCGACTGCAAGGCCCCAGTTTTCCGCCTTCGCCCGCGTGCGCGCGCGGCTGATCCACAGGTCCACCGCCTTCGGCGCGAGCTTGAGCGCGGCGGTCTGGGTGCGGTTGGCGTCGTCCCAGCGTTTCGCCTCGGCCCACGCCTGGCCTGCCTGATCGAGGATGTGGGCGCGCACGTCGTCGTCCTGCGCGCTCGCCTTGGCCAGCGCCTCCAGGCGCTCCGCCGCGTCGACCGGGAAGCCGATCTTGAGCAGTGCTGCCGCGGCGCAATGCTTCGCCGGTTCGCCGCCGCCCAGGGCCACCCAACTGTCGGCGGCGTCGAACGCCTCCTTCGGGCTGGTCTCGACCTGCTCCATGCACGCCGCATAGCGCGCCGCGTCGGCCTTGCGCGCGGCGATCGCGCCGGGCGTCGGCACGGGCGTTGCCGCCGCCGCGGCCCCCGTCAGCAGCAGCGCCACCGCCGCCGATTGAGCCGCACACCGCAACAGTGCTAGCCTCTGCTTCCGCTTCGCAACACGGATGACCGACATGACTACGCCTCGCTTGTTGATCTTCGGCCTCGGTTATACCGGTTTGCGTCTGGCGCGGGAATGCCTCGCGCGCGGCTGGACGGTCGCGGGCACGGTGCGCTCCGCCGCCAAGGCCGACGCCCTGCGCGCCGAGGGCATCGACGCCCTGGTGTTCGCCGAGGGCGCGCAGCTTCCCGCGGCGCGGCTCGCGGGCCTCACCCACGTCGTCGACACCACCGTGCCGGGACCGGAAGGCTCCGCCGTGCTGCCCGAGGTCTGCCGCCTGTTCGATGCGGGCGTCTGTCCGGCATGGGCGGGCGTGCTCTCCACCACCGCCGTCTACGGCGATTGCGAAGGCCGCTGGGTCGACGAGTCGGCGCCGCTCGCGCCCGGCTCGCCGCAGGCCCGCGCCCGCGTCGCCGCCGAGGCGGGCTGGCAGGCGTGGGGCGCGGAAACCGCCACGCCGGTGCAGATCTTCCGCCTGCCGGGGATCTACGGCCCCGGCCGCTCGGCCCTCGACCAAGTGCGCGAGGGCACCGCGCGCCGCATCCACCGCGACGGCCACCGCACCAGCCGCGTCCACGTCGACGACATCGTCGCCGCGCTCCGCCTCGCCATCGCCGCACCCGCGAAACCGGCAATCTATAACGTCGCCGACGACGAACCCGCGCCCAACCCGGTGGTCGTCGAACTCGCCTGCGAACTCCTCGGCGCGCCGCTGCCGCCGCTCGAACGCTACGAAGACCTCGCCGCCGCCGACCCGCGCCGCCGCTTCCTCAAGGACCGCAGACTGGTGTCCAACGCCAAACTCAAAGCCGCCCTCGGCTGGACCCCGCGCTACCCCACCTACCGCGACGGCCTCCGCGCGATCCTGGCGGCGGAGGGGTAA
>QKGW01000295.1 GCA_003250275.1 Alphaproteobacteria bacterium | reverse complement strand
GAGATCGAAGAACTGCTGCTCGATGCGCCAATGCTTGGCGAGCGGCGCGAGCGCGCGCGCCTCGATCGGATCCGGCGCGAAACTCGGCGAGACGTAGACCGGGACCGGAATCATCCCGCGTTCGGCGGCACGCAGCATCAGCGACAGGCCGTAAACGCCCCAGCCGGTGGTGCCGCCCACCTGCCAGCCGATCCCGAATTTTCGCCGCATTTCACCCCTCCCGCAGCCCCGGCGATAGGCCATGACAGCCGGGGGTTGTTCCGTTATGGTGGCGGGACCGTGCGGTTTTGACTAGGGGATTTCGAGATGAGCGACAGTATGATCGAAAAGGTTCAGGGCCTTTTGAATACCGTTTCCGAGGACGTCAACCGTCTGTACGACGAAGCGCTGAAGAACAACGAGACCTTCCTCGAAGCCCTCGACGACGTCGCCGCGCACGTCTTCGGCCTGGAATCGGTGGTCGCCGCGATCGCCAAGAAGTACCCGATCGACGCCGACGAGGCGAAGGCGTGGCTCAAGGCGAACATGGACCCGGACGGCCAGGGCACCGAAAAGGCCGAGGCGGTCGTCGACTCCCTCCTCGGCAACTGACCGCCTAACCTAATCTTTACGGTTTTCCAGTACACCCGGAACATCGGCCTCTCGCGTGGGCGCGGGGCCGTTTCCGCGGGGGTGTGCGCATGATCCTTCAAAGCTCTCCGGTCGCCTCGGTCGACGAGGACAAGGCGGCGATCGCCGCCGCCGTCGAGCGCGTCGTCCGTTCGGGCTGGTACGTCCTCGGCCCCGAGGTCGAGGCCTTCGAGCGCGCCTTCGCCGATTACATCGGAACCGCCCACGCCGTCGGCGTCGGCAACGGCACCGACGCGGTGAGCCTCGCGCTCGAAGCCGTCGGCGTCGGCCCCGGACACCGCGTCGCCCTGCCCGCGCACACCGCCGTCGCCACCGCCGCCGCGGTGATGTCGATCGGCGCCGAGCCGGTGTGGGTCGACATTGACCCCGCCACCTGCGTGATCACCGCCGAAACCCTCGCCGCCGCGCTCGACGCCGCGCCCGGACCGGTCAAGGCGGCGGTCGCGGTGCACCTCTACGGCGGCGTCGCCGACCCCGTGGCGATCGGCGCGCTCTGCCGCGCGCGCGGGCTCAAGTTCGTCGAGGACTGCGCCCAGGCGCACGGCGCGCGCTGGAACGGCCGCCGCGTCGGCAGCTTCGGCGACGCGGCCGCGTTCAGCTTCTACCCGACCAAGAACCTCGGCGCACTCGGCGACGGCGGCATCGTCGCGACCTCCGACGCCCGCGCCGCCGAGCGGGTGCGCCTGCTGCGCCAGTACGGCTGGCGCGAGCGCTACGTCAGCGACGAGGTCGGCCGCAATTCCCGCCTCGATCCGATCCAGGCGGCGATTCTCGGGGTCTTCCTGCCGCGCCTCGACGCCCGCAACGCACAGCGCCGCGCGATCGCCGCGATCTACGACGCCGCCCTCGCCGGAATTCCCGGCCTCGCCCTGCCGTGCACCGCGCCCGAGGCCGAGCCGGTGTTCCACCAATACGTGATCCAGACCGCCGCGCGCGACGGCCTCGCCGCGTTCCTGCGCGACAACGGCATCGGCACGGCGATCCACTACCCGGTGCCGGTGCACCGCCAGCCCGCCTACGCACGCTTCCCCGCCGCGTTGCCGCACACCGAGGCGGCGGCGCGCCGCATCCTCAGCCTGCCGATTTACCCGCAACTGCCGCCCGAGGCGGCGAAGCGCGTCGCCGAACGGGTGCGCGCCTACCTCTGCCGGACCGTCTGACCATGCCCGAGCGCCACTACTGCACCTACTTCGACCACCGCTATCTGCCGCGCGGCACCGTGCTGATCGACAGCATCCGCCGCTTCGCGCCCGACAGCGTGTTCCACGTCCTCGCGCTCGACGACCGCTGCGCCGAAATCCTCGCGGAACGCGACGACCCCGGCGTCGAGATCGTCACCCTCGCCGAACTCGAGGCGTTCGACCCGGAACTGCTCGCGGTCAAGGCAACGCGGCGCACCATCGAATACTACTTCACCATCACGCCGTGCCTGCCCCGCTGCATCCTCGCCCGCCACCCGGACATCGACGCGATCACCTACCTCGACAGCGACCTCTGGTTCCTCGCCGATCCGGAACTGGTGTTCGCCGAAATCGGCGACGCCTCGATCGCGATCACGCCGCACCGCTTCTCGCCCGAGCGCGCCGCGCTCACCCGCTTCGGCCGCTTCAACGTCGGCTGGCTGACCTGGCGCAACGACGAGACCGGCCGCCGCTGCCTCGAAGACTACCGCGCCGATTGCCTCGACTGGTGCAGCGACATTCCCGAGCCGACCCGCTTCGCCGACCAGAAGTACCTCGACAAGTGGCCGGATCTTTACCCCAACCTCGTCTCGCTCGAACACCCGGGGATCAACGCGGCGTCGTGGAACGTCAACAACCATCAGCTTTCCGACGTCGGCGGGATGCTCTTCCTCGGCGACCGGCGGCTGATTTTCTGGCACTACCACGGCCTCAAGGAACGTCCCGGCGACACCTGGGAGCCGAATCTCTCGCCCGACGTTCTCGCCCGCCACCCGATGCTGGTCGAGCGCGTCTACCAACCCTACATCCGCCGCCTCGAACTCGCCGACCGCACGCTCGCGCTGCGCTACGGCCTCGAACGCGAAGTTGCGGTGCACCTGCGCTACGGCCCGGACCCCTCGCGCCCCGCCGACGCCCAGTCCGGCCTCGCGCCCGAGACCAACGGCTGGCGCGCCTTCGGCCCGGAGTGGCCGGAAACGCCGCCGTCGGGCTGGAACGAGGGGAGCATCGCCGAGATCCGCCGCGGTCAGTGGCGGATGCTCGAAGCGTTGCCGGACTTCGACCTTCTCGGATCCAACGCGAACGAGCAGGCCAACATCCTGATCGCGATCGACGCGGTCGATGCGGTCGCGCCCGAGATCGGTGCCGCGCCGATGCGAGTGCTCGACTGGGGCGGCGAGATCGGCATGATGCACCGCCGCCTCACCCGCCTCCGTCCCGCCGCGGCATTCGACTGGACGGTCAAGGAACTCGGGTTTCTCTGCGACCTCGGGCGCGAACTCAACCCGGCGGTGCGCTTCGTCGACGACGCCGACGCGGCGCTCGGCGAGAGCTACGATCTCGTCGTCGCCGCCGGTGCGCTCGAATACGAAAAGGACTGGCGCGCCGTGTTCGCCCGCCTCGCCGCCTCCGCGCGCCACGGCTTCCTGCTCACGCGCCAGCCCACCGTCGACCGCTCGCCGAGCTTCGTCGCGCAACAGGGCGCGTACGGCAGCGTGTTCACCTGCTGGGTGCTGAACCAGGGCGACATCTTCGACGCCGCCGCCGAGGCCGGAATGATGCTGCTGCGCCGCGGCCTCTCCGGCGACGCCGCGCGGATCGCCGGGTCCGCCGAGCAACCGGCGTTCCGCAGCTTCCTCTTCGTCCCGATACCCTGATCCGGAGGAGCCCGCCGATGTCCTACGACTACGACGCCTTCGCCGGCGAAGAGGTGCTGATCATCGGCGGCATCGGCTTCATCGGCGCGAACCTCGCGCACCGCCTCGTCGGTCTCGGCGCGCGCGTCACCCTGATCGACAGCATGAACCCGGCCTACGGCGGCAACATGCGCAACATCGACGGCATCGCCGACCGGGTCACGGTGAACATTTCCGACGTGCGCGACCGCCACGCGCTGCCCTGGCTGGTCGGCGGCAAGGCGTTCATCTTCAATCTCGCGGGCCAGACCAGCCACATGGATTCGATGAGCGACCCGTTCACCGATCTCGAAATCAACGCCGCGGCGCAGCTCTCGCTGCTCGAAACCTGCCGCGCCCACGCGCCCGCGGCGAAGATCGTGTTCGCCTCGACGCGGCAGATTTACGGCCGCCCGCAGTACCTTCCGGTGGACGAGAAGCACCCGATCAAGCCGGTCGACGTCAACGGCATCAACAAGACCGCGGGCGAGTTCTACCACATCCTCTACGGCGAGGTTCACGGCCTGCGCACCACGGTGCTGCGCCTCACCAACACCTACGGCCCGCGGATGCGGGTGAAGGACGCGCGCCAGACCTTCCTCGGCATCTGGTTCCGCCGCGCCCTCGAAGGCGAGGCGTTCGAGGTCTGGGGCGGCGAGCAGAAACGCGACTACACCTACGTCGACGACGTCGTCGACGCGCTGCTGCGCGCCGCACTCGACCCGGACTGCGACGGCCGCACCTTCAACGTCGGTGGCGGCGAGATCCTCAGCCTGCGCGAAACCGCCGAGATCGTCGCGGCGGCGGCGGACGCCGCCTACGCGGTGCGCGAATACCCCGCCGAGCGCAAGAAGATCGACATCGGCGACTACTACTCCGACGCCTCGGCCTTCGCCGCCGCGACCGGCTGGACGCCGACGGTGGACTTCGCCGAGGGGGTGCGCCGCACCCTCGACTACTACCGCCACCACCTCGCCGACTACCTCTAGGGAGCCCCGCGATGCGCATCCTCGTCGCCGACACCGTCTACCCCGGCTTCCTCGCCTGGCTCTACAACGAATTCGCCCCCGGTCTGGCGGACAAATCCTACGCCGAGCAGGTGGAAACCCAGGTGCAGGGGTTCTTCCACACCGCCGGAGCGTGGCGTCCGGCGCTCGAGGAACGCGGCCACGAGGTGATGGAGGTGACCGCCAACAATCCGCCGCAGCAGGTCCGCTGGATGGCGGAGAACGACCGCCTCGGCCTCGCCAAGACCCTCTGCGACGGCTTCACCTTCGGCGGCTACACTCTGCCGCAGCGCCAGGAGCTGAGCTGGGAGCGGGCGTTCGTCGCCGAGCAGGTGCGCGCCTTCCGCCCCGACGTGCTGCTCTGCGCCAACCTCTATCTCTTCGACGACGACTTCCTCGCCTCGGTGGACGGCTGCTACGGCAAGGCGATCGGCCAGCACGCGGCGGTGATGCCGCGCAACAGCCTTTCCCGCTACGACGCGATCATCTCGTCGCTGCCCAACCAGGTCGCGGCGTTCCGTGCCGCCGGGATCCGCGCCGAGCTGATCGGTCTCGCCTTCGACGAACGCCTCCTGCCCCATCTCGGCGCCCCGGAGCGCACCCACGACCTCGCCTTCATCGGCTCGGTTTCGGGGCACCACGTCGGGCGCGCGCACTTCCTCGCCGAGCTCGCACGACAACGCACCATCGATTTCTGGGGCGACCTTCGCTGGCCCGAGGGCGTCGACACCCGAAACCTCTCGCTCAACCTCAACCCCGCGGTGTTCGGCCTGCCGATGTACCGCACCATGGCGACCTGCCGGATGGTCCTCAACTACCATCTCGACGCCGCGGGCGAGTTCGCCAACAACCTCCGCCTGTTCGAGGCCACCGGAGTCGGCGCGGTGCTCGTTACCGACCGCAAGACCAACCTGGCCGACTACTTCGAGCCCGACGTCGAGTGCATCGCCTACGACAGCGCCGCCGAAGCCCTCGCCAAGATCGCCGAACTCGAAGCCGATCCAAAGGCTTGCGCGGCGATGGCGGCGGCCGGGCAGGCGCGCACCCTGCGCGATCACGGCTACCGCAACCGCGTCGACCAACTGCTTGCGCTGGCCTGACGCGCGCGTTAACGATTTTCTAGGGTAGATCGGTTAGGATACGCGGACGCGCAGAAGCGCACGCATTTCCCCTCGGAACGAGGACACGACGATGAGCACGATCCTTTCCAACGACGGCCTCGCCTCGCTCAGCTGGCAGCAGGTGGTCTACAACCAGATCGTCGCGCGCAAGACCGAGGAACTCGACGCCGCCTCGGCAAAGCTCCAGGAAGCCTTCGACGACAAGTCGAGCTATTACGACGCCCAGTCGAACCAGCTGGCCAAGGTCAAGGCGAGCGTGTCGAACGCCGGGCTCGCGGTGGAGAACGGCCAGGAAGGGCTCGCCGAGATCAAGGACAACCTGCTGCAGATGCGCATCCTCGTGGGCCAGTACGGCGAGGCCGACAACGACGAGGAGCGCGCGCGGATCAAGGACGAGTTCGACGAATACGTCGACCAGATCAACCGCACCGCCGACACCTACTCGCGCGCCTACAACCCGATCGGCAACGTCACCAGCACCGACTGGACGCCCAACACCATCGCCTTCACCAAGGACATCTCGGGCAACGAGGTCGAGATGAGCGGCGTCTACGCCGGCACCGACTTCTACATCGAGGCCGAAGACGGCACCGTCTGGGTGCCCGACGCGGGCGCCTCGTCGATCACCCAGTACACCGTCTACAACACCCATAACGAGCGCGACAGCACCAAGGCGGACGGCTTCACCTCGACCCGCAACGGCCTCGAACTCGTCGACTACGACGCCGACACCGGCACGATCACGATGATCGTCGACCCCAACAACGAGGGGACCGAAGTCAGCGGCACGATCAAGATGGGCGGCCTCGGGCTGATGCAGAGCTGGTTCTACGGCGGCCTCGACACCGAGGACGGCCGCGCCCGCGCGCTCGCCGCCCTCGACGCCGCCGACAACCAGCTCGTCGCCTCGGAAGCCAAGGTCAACAGCATGGCGGCGACGGTGAAAGCCGCCGACGCGAACGTCGACCGCAGCCTCGACGAAATCAACCAGGACCGCTCCGACGCGCTGAAGAAGCAGATCACCGCCAACTACACCGAGCAGGTGAAGCAGCAGCAGGAGCTGCAGGTGCTGCAGCAGACCTTCCAGAACATGGCGATGCAGCAGTCCTACTATCAGTCGATCTTCTCCGGCGCGCAGGTCAGCCCGCTGTTCGACTTCACCAGCTGAGCACCGGGTAGATTTCTCCGGGGAGGGCGGCAGTTTCTGCCGCCCTTCGCGTTTCCGGAGCCGCCTTCGCGCTCAGGCCGCAAAATTTCTCCATACACAACAAAGCGTTAAGCCTGGCATCCGGTTTGGCCCGAGGCTTGCTGATCCCTCCCTGCGAAATTGCATTTACCGCATGAGGACGGGTCATGGACCTTTACGCGTTGCTCGCTCAGAAGACCGCCGATACCGCGAACGCCGTTGCGACGTCCCGCACGTCGGCGGCCGACGGCTTCGCCGACGCGCTGTCCGCCGCCCGCGGCCGTATCGCCACCGCCCGCGGTTCCGATGCATCGAGCGCGCTCGGCGCGCTGTTCAACGAAAAGGTCGCCGCGCGCACCGAGGCGAACGCCTCCGACGCCGAGCCCAAGACCCGCACCAAGGACCGCGCCGACGCCGCCCGTGCCGCCGAGGACCGCCCGACCCGCAGCCGCCGCCGCGACGACGCCAAGACCGAAACCGCGAAGACCGCCGACGACGCGCCGAAGACCGACGACAGCGCCGAAGCCGCGCCGAATGCCGAAGACGCCGGCGTCCGCGAAACCGGCGACGACGCCAGCGAAGCCACCGCGCCCGCGCAGCAGCAGACGGAACAGCCGCAGGCCGATGCCGCCGCGCCAGAAGCCGTCGCCGTCGCGCCGCAGCCCGAAACCGATCCGCTGCTTGCCGCGGTTGCCGCAGCCGCGCCGGCCGCGCCCGAGACCGCCGCCGAAGCCCCGGCGCAGGCCGCCGCTCCCGCGCCGGCGCAGCAGCCAGCTCAGACCGCGCAAGCCGCGCAGCCGCAGGCCGACGCCGCCCAGCCGCAGCAGCAGTCCGCCCAGACCGAACAGGCCGCGCAGCCGCAGCAGCAGCAACAGACGCAGCCCGACCCCCTCGCCCGCGCTCAGGCCGCCGAAATGGCCAAAGGCATGGACCCCGACGCCAAGGTCGCGGTGAGCGTCAGCGTCACCACGCCCGCCGCCGCCAAGACGGAAAAGCCCGCCCAGGCCGGCCAGCCGCAAACCGCCGCCGAGGCGAAGGCCGCGGCACAGGCGGAACGCGCCGCCGCGCAGGCGACGCCCGCCGAGACGGTGCGCGCCAACACCACCGCCACCACCGCACCGGGCGCGCAGGCTCAGGCGGCGCGGGCCGACACCCCGGCGGCGCAGACGGTTTCCGCCGCGCCCCAGGCTCAGGCCAACGCCGCGCCTCAGGCGCAGCAGGTGGTCTCCGCCCAGTCCGGCGCCGCGACCCAGGCCGCCGCC
>QKGW01000165.1 GCA_003250275.1 Alphaproteobacteria bacterium | reverse complement strand
GCAAGAGCGGCGAAAAACCGCCGAAAGCCGTTGACCGCCCCGCCGGGCGCGCCTTACATACGGGTGTCAAGATTTCATCGCCTCGGTTGAATATCTCGTCTCCGCGGTTGAGCGCAAAGACTGCGCGCAGACCACCACGGATCACCGCAACGCCATTCTCTTTCCCGGCCTGTAATTTCAGGATTCTTCCCATGATTTTTTATTCCCAGGAACGCATCGGCCTGTTCATCGACGGGTCCAATCTTTATGCCGCCGCCCGCGCTCTCGGGTTCGACATCGATTACAAGCGCCTGCTCGAACTTTTCGCCGAGAAGGGCATCCTCGTTCGCGCGTTCTACTACACCGCGCTGATCGAGGACCAGGAATATTCGCCGATCCGCCCGCTCGTCGATTGGCTCGACTACAACGGCTACACCATGGTCACCAAGCCGACCAAGGAATTCACCGACGCCTCCGGCCGCCGCAAGATCAAGGGCAACATGGACATCGAGCTCGCCATCGACGTGATGGAGATGGCCGAGCACCTCGAACACATCGTGCTGTTCTCCGGCGACGGCGACTTCCGCCGTCTCGTCGAGGCGGTGCAGCGCAAGGGCGTCCGCGTCACCGTGGTCTCCACCGTGCGCTCCCAGCCGCCGATGGTCGCCGACGAACTGCGCCGCCAGGCCGACAACTTCATCGAGCTCGCCGAACTGCAGCCGATGATCGCCCGCTCCAACGGCAACAACAACAACCGCGAAGAGCTGCGGATGCCGACCAGCCGTGAGAATCCCGAGCACGAGCTGATGGGCGCGCTCGATGACGACGAATGATCCGGCGTTCGGGCGCGACCCCGCGCCCGAGTGCAGCCTCTGCCCGCGCCTCGTCGAATTCCGCGAGGCCAACCGCGCCAAGTTCCCCACCTATTTCAACGGCGCCGTGCCCGGTTTCGGCGCCGACGCGCCGTGGCTCCTGATCGTCGGGCTCGCGCCCGGCCTGCACGGCGCCAACCGCACCGGCCGCCCGTTCACCGGCGACTACGCGGGCGACCTGCTCTACGAAACCCTGCTCCGCTTCGGGCTCGCGCGCGGCGTCTACGGGCGCGAGGCGGATGACGGCCTCGAACTGATCGGCTGCCGCATCGCCAACGCGGTGCATTGCGTGCCGCCGCAGAACAAGCCGACCCCCGCCGAAGCCAATACCTGCCGCCCGTTCCTCGAAACCGAGATCCGCACCAACCCGAACCTCACCGCGATGGTCGCGCTCGGAGCGATCGCGCACACCGCGGTGCTCGGCATCCTCGGCGTGCGCAAGGCCGCCTACCCCTTCGGCCACGGGCACGTGCACGCGATCCCCGGCGGTCCGGCGTTGATCGACAGCTACCACTGCTCTCGCTACAACACCAATACCCGCCGCCTCACCCCCGAGATGTTCCACGCCGTCTTCGCCAAGGCCCTCAGCCTGCAGCCGTGAGGACAACCAGGCCAGGGCTCTGCCCTGGACCCGC
Source organism: Alphaproteobacteria bacterium (assembly GCA_003250275.1). GTDB lineage: Bacteria > Pseudomonadota > Alphaproteobacteria > Rhodospirillales > Rhodospirillaceae > Oleispirillum. Next base: position 615 of record QKGW01000165.1, on the reverse strand, counting down.
TGGGGCCTCGGGCCCCAGACCCCATCACTTCCCAAGCAAAAGGGCCCTCGAATGAGGGCCCTTTTGCTTGGGAAACGTCCGGGAGGTCCGGAGGGTCCGTGACCCTCCGGTGGGGTTCCAGGGGCAGGGCCCCTGGCCTAGCTTTACCCGCGGTCGCGCAGGATGCGCGCCTTGTCGCGTTGCCAATCGCGCGCCTTCTCGGTTTCGCGCTTGTCGTGCTGCTTCTTGCCGGTAGCGAGGCCGAGCAGGACCTTGGCGATGCCCTTGTCGTTGAAATAGAGCTTCAGGGGCACGATCGTCCGGCCTTCGCGGGCGACGGCGGCGAGCCATTTGCGGGCTTCGCGCTTGTGCAGCAGGAGCTTGCGGACGCGGCGGGCTTCGTGCTGGAAGATCGTCGCCTTGGCGTATTCGGGGATGTAGGCGTTGTAGAGCGCGATCTCGCCTTCTTCGCCGCCCTTGAGGGCGCCGGCAAAGGAATCGTTGAGATTGGCCTGGCCGTGACGCAGGCTCTTCACCTCGCTGCCGGAGAGAACCAGACCCGCCTCGAGCGTCGTCTCGACCGCATACTCGTAGCGCGCCCGACGGTTCTCGCTGACCACGCCGGTGGAGATTATC
>QKGW01000039.1 GCA_003250275.1 Alphaproteobacteria bacterium | reverse complement strand
TTCTCTCTCGAATTCTCCTACGTTCACGGCGGCGCGGTGCGCACCGAGATCGGCGCGCGCTACCGCCAGTGGATCACCCACAAGCTCTCCACCTGGATCGACCAGTTCGGCACCTCGGGCTGCGTCGGCTGTGGGCGCTGCATCACCTGGTGCCCGGTGGGGATCGACATCACCGCCGAGGTGGCGGCGATCAAGGCGGCGGGAACGCGGGGAGGCTGAGCATGGCCGGGACCGGAGACCTGAGCGGCACGATCGGCGCGCAGCCGTTCTTCGACGGCATCGACGCCGAATTGCGCGACCTGCTGGCCGGGTGCGCCGCGCCCATGGACTTCGCCGACGGCGACGCGCTGATCCGCACCGGCGTGATAGCGCGCGCGTTCTATCTGATCCGCGCGGGCGAGGTCGAGGTGATGGTCGAGCCGCCGGCGGGCCCGCCGATCGTGCTCGAAACCCTCGGGCCCGGCGACGTGGTCGGGTGGTCGTGGCTGGTGCCGCCGCATCGCGGCGCGTTCACCGCCCGCGCCAGGGGCGAGGTGGAGGCGCTCGCGTTCGACGGCGCGTGCCTGCTCGGCAAGATGGAGGCGCATCCGGCGCTCGGCTTCGAGATGCTGCGCCGTTTCGTGCCGGTGATGGCGCACCGGCTTTCGGCGGCGCGCCTGCAACTGCTCGATCTCTACGGCCCCGACGTGCCGCGCCCCGAAATGCTCGAGGCGGAGCCGGAAGAGCCGCCGCCCGCGCCCGCCGCCGCGGGCGTGCGCGCCGAGGCCGAGGCGGCGAAGGCGTCGCTCGCGATCGTGAAAAACCGCGCGGAGGACGAGCCATGAACGCGCCGCTGCCGGATCCGATGCTGCCCCGGGTGTTCCGCGTCGAGAAGGTGCGGCGCGAACTCTCGGATACCTTCACTCTCGAGGTCGTCGCGGTGGACGGTGGCGATTTCGCCTTCCTGCCCGGGCAGTTCAACCTGCTCTATGTTTTCGGCGTCGGCGCGATCCCGATCTCGATTTCCGGCGATCCCGCCGACCGCAGCCGCATCGTCCACACCACCCGCGCGGTCGGCGCGGTCAGCCGCGCGCTCAACGGTCTCACCGTCGGCGACGAGCTCGGGGTGACCGGGCCGTTCGGCTCGATGTGGCCGGTCGAGGCCGCCTACGGGCGCGATCTGGTGTTCGTCGCGGGCGGCGTCGGCCTCGCGCCGTTGCGCCCGGCGATCAACTTCGCGATGGCCAACCGCGACCGCTACGGCCGGGTGCTGGTGCTCTACGGCGCACGTACGCCCGAGGACATCCTGTTCAAGAAGGACCTCGCGCGCTGGCGCGGCCGCTTCGACATGGACGTGCTGGTGACGGTCGACCGCGCCACCGGCAACTGGAGCGGCAGCGTCGGCGTCGTCACCAATCTGGTGCTGAAGGGCGGCTTCGACCCGCAGCAGGCGACCGCCTTCGTCTGCGGGCCGGAGGTGATGATGCGCTACGGCGCGCAAGCGCTCGAAAAGCGCGGCATCGGGCGCAAGCACATCTGGGTCTCGGTCGAGCGCAACATGAAGTGCGGTTGCGGCCTGTGCGGCCATTGCCAGTGGGGGCCGTATTTCGTCTGCAAGGACGGGCCGGTGTTCCGCTACGACCGCGTCGCCGAGATGTTCTCCGTGGCCGAACTCTAGGGAGGCGGCGATGACCGAGCGCAAAAAGCCGAAACTCGCGGTGTTCAAGTTCTCGTCGTGCGACGGCTGCCAGCTTTCCCTGCTCGATTGCGAGGACGAGCTCCTCGCCCTCGCCGACGAGGTGCGGATCAGCTACTTCCTCGAAGCGACGCGCAAGGTCGAGAAGGGGCCGTACGACATCAGCCTCGTCGAAGGTTCGATCACCACGCCGCACGACGTGATGGCGATCCGCGAGGTGCGGCGGGTGTCGAAAACCCTGATCGCGATCGGCGCGTGCGCGACTGCGGGTGGCATCCAGGCATTGCGCAACTTCGCCAACGTCAAGGAGTTCGTGCGCAAGGTCTACGCCCACCCCGAATACATCGACACCCTCACCACCTCGACCGCGGTGTCGGACCACGTGTTCGTCGATTTCGAGCTGCGCGGCTGCCCGATCAACCGCTACCAGCTGCTCGAAGTGCTGAACGCCACCCTCAACCACCGCCGCCCGAACATTCCGCGCTATTCCGAATGCGTCGAATGCAAGGCGAAGGGCGTGGTCTGCCGCATGGTCGCCGCCGGGGAGGCCTGCCTCGGCCCGGTGACGCAGGCGGGCTGCGGCACCCTGTGCCCGGGCGTCAACCGCGGCTGCTACGGCTGCTTCGGCCCGATGGAAACGCCCAACACCGCCGCGCTCGCGGCGCAGTTCAAGCGCCTCGGCAAGACCGATGCGGAGGTGCAGCGGCTGTTCCGCACCTACAACGCGAATTCGGAGAGCTTCCGCAAGGAGGGCGAACGGCATGGCTGAGACGCGCACGATCAAGGTCGACGCCATCGCCCGCGTCGAGGGCGAGGGGTCGCTGTCGGTGAAGATCCGCAACGGCGAGATCGCCGACCTGCACTTCGGCATCTTCGAGCCGCCGCGCTTCTTCGAGGCGTTCCTCAAGGGGCGCGACTTCCGCGAGGTGCCCGACATCACCGCGCGCATCTGCGGCATCTGCCCGATCGCCTACCTGATGGGTGCGTCGCAGGCGATGGAAAGCATCCTCGGGCTGACCGTCACCCGACCGATCCGCGATCTGCGGCGGCTGATCTACTGCGGCGAATGGATCGAGAGCCACGCGCTCCACGTCTACATGCTCCACGCGCCGGATTTCCTCGGCCTCGACGACGCGCTCCAGCTCGCCGCGATCAACCGCCCGCTGGTCGAGAACGCGCTGCGGCTGAAGAAGATCGGCAACGACGTGATGGAGGCGATCGGCGGCGGGCGCGCGGTGCATCCGGTCAACCTGCGCGTCGGCGGGTTCTACAAGGCGCCGCCGCGCGCCGCGATCCGCGCGCTCGAGGCGGACCTGCAATGGGCGCTCGAAACCTCGGTCGAAACGGTGAAGTTGGTCGGCGGCTTCGAGTTCCCCGACGTCGAGCAGGACTACACCTTCATGGCGCTGCGCCACCCCGACGAATACGCGATCCACGAAGGCCGCCTCGCGACCTCGACGGGAGTGGAGTTCCCGGTCTCCGCCTTCCTCGACCACGTTTCCGAGGAACACGTGGCGTGGTCCAACGCCCTGCACGGCGTCGCGAGGGACGGCGGCGCGCACCACGTCGGGCCGCTCGCGCGCTACGCGATCAACTTCGACAAGCTCGGCGCGCCCGCCCGCGCCGCCGCCGAGGCGGCGGGGCTCGGGCCGGTGGTGCGCAACCCGTTCAAGAGCATCGTCGTGCGCGCGGTCGAACTGGTGCAGGCGTGCGACGACGCGCTCAAGCTGGTGCGCGAGTACGTCGAGCCCGATCCGCCGTTCGTCGACGCCGAAATCCGCGCGGGCGAGGGCCACGGCTGCACCGAAGCGCCGCGCGGCATCTGCTACCACCGCTACCGCATCGACGCCGACGGCGCGGTGCTCGACGCCCGCATCGTGCCGCCGACGGCGCAGAACCAGAAGGTGATGGAACTCGACCTCGCCAAGGTGGTGCGGGCCAACCTCGACCAGCCCGACGAGGTGATCAAGTGGCGCGCCGAGCAGGCGATCCGCAACTACGATCCCTGCATCTCCTGCGCCACCCATTTTCTCAAACTCGAACTCGACAGGGGGTAGCGCGATGACAGCCCTCGTTGTCGGGATCGGTCATCCGCTGCGCGGCGACGACGCCGTTGGGGCGATGGTCGCGCTCGCGGTCGAGGACCTCGCGCTTCCCGGCGTCGCGGTGCTGTGCCACCACGGCGAGGGCGCCGATCTGATCGCGCGGTGGAGCGGCTTCGACCGGGTGGTCGCGGTCGACGCTACCGTTTCGGGCACGGAGCCGGGCGCGGTGCGCCGCTGGGACGCCTGCGCCGCGCCGCTGCCGGTCGGGCGGTTCCCCAAGAGCAGCCACGTGTTCGGCCTGCCCGAGGCGGTGGAACTGGCGCGCCTGCTCGGGCGGCTGCCGCCGTCGCTGACGGTGATCGGGGTCGAGGGCGTGGACTTCCGCGCCGGAGCGACGATGCACGCTGCGGTGGCCGCCGCGGTGCCTGCGCTCGCCGCCGAGATCGCGCGCCTGCTCGCCTTCGATGCCGAACTCCAGGCTTAGGTCTGGAGGAAATCCCGCGGGCAGGTCATAACAGAGGCATGATCGTACTCGGCATTTCCTCCGCTCCGCGCGACAGCGCCGCCGTCGTGTTGCGCGACGGCGAGATCGTCGCCGCGTCGGAGGAGGAGCGCTTTACCCGCCGCAAGCACCAGGGCGGCTTTCCGATCCAGGCGGTGGCGTTCTGCCTCGCCGAGGCGGGTGTGGGTCTCGGCGGCGTGGATCGCATCGCGGTGTGCGGCGAAACCCTCCCGAAGGATCTGGCCGGGCTCGGCGCGCGCGCGGAGACGGTCGCGCCGCACCTCAGCCAAGCCGCCGCCGCGTTCTACCCCGCGCCGTTCGACGCGGCGGCGGTGCTGGTCCTCGACGGCGCGGATGGGCGGGTGGCGACCGCGCTCTGGCGCGGCGGCGCGGGCGCGCTCGCGCCGGTATGGGAAGCCGCCGGTCCGGACTCGCTCGGCCTGCTCTATTCCGCGTTCACCGCGTATCTCGGGTTCCGTCCGCGTTCGGGCGAATACAAGGTGATGGGCCTCGCGCCCTACGGCGAACCGCGCCACGCCAGGACGATCCTCGACCGCCTCGCCGCGGTGGACGCGGAGGGGCGCTTCCGCCTCGACCGCACGGTGTTCTCCGACGCCGACCCCGCACGCGCTGCGGAACGTCTCGCCGATCTCTTCGGCGTGCCGCGCCGCGCGCCCGAGGACGATCTCGCCCAGGCGCATTTCGATCTCGCCGCGTCGATCCAGGTCGCGACCGAGACCGTCGTCCTGTGCCTTGCGCGCGCGGCGCGGCGGGAAACCGGGTTGCGGCGGCTTTGCCTCGGCGGCGAGGTCGCGCTCAACTGCGTCGCCAACGGCGCGGTGCTGCGCGAGGGCGGGTTCGAGGATCTTTGGATTCAGCCCGCGGCGGGTCCGGCGGGCGGCGCGCTCGGCGCGGCGTTGGCGGTCTGGCACCGCGATCACCCGCGTGCCGGCGGTGGCGACAGGATGCGCGGCGCGCGTCTCGGCCCCGGCTTCGCGCAGGACGAGATCGTGGCGCGGCTGAGCGCCGCCGGGGCGCGCTTCGACGTGCTCGACGAAGCCGCCCTGCTTGCAGCGTGCGCGCGCGAACTGGCGGCGGGCCAGGTGCTCGGTTGGTTCCAGGGGCGGGCGGAGTTCGGGCCGCGCGCCCTCGGCTGCCGCTCGATCCTCGTCGACCCGCGCGTCGCGACCCTGCGCGCCACCCTCAACGCCGCGGTGAAGTTCCGCGAGCCCTTCCGCCCGTTCGCGCCCGCGGTGCTGCGCGAGGACGCGGCGGCGTGGTTCGACCTCGACCGCGAAAGCCCCTACATGCTGCTGACCGCCCCGGTCGCGCGCGCGGACATCCCCGCCGCGACCCACGTCGACGGCTCCGCGCGGGTGCAGACCGTCGGCGCGGAGGCCGAGCCGCGCTTCCGTGCGCTGCTCGAAGCGTTCAAGCGCGAGACCGGCTGCCCGGTGCTGGTGAACACCAGCTTCAACATCCGCGGCGAGCCGATCGTCGGCACCCCCGAGGAGGCGTTCCGCTGCTTCATGGGCAGCGGCATCGACGCGCTCGCGATCGGCGATTGCTTCCTGCGCAAGGCGGAGCAGGACACCCGCCGCGCCGCGGATTATCGTCACACGGTGGAACCGGATTGAGGACGGCGATGGACGGCTACGCAACGATCTCCCTGCCGTGCGCGGTGCCGACGGTGCTCGGCCTCGGCGCGTTCCTCAAGGCGACGGTGACCGGGATGCGCGCACGCGAGGCGCGGGTCTCCGAGGTGTTCGGCGATCTCGGTACGCCGCAGGCGCTCGCCGGCCACCGCGAGGCGGTGGAGGACATGATCGCGGTTTTCGGCCCGCCGAAGCTGGTGGCGCACGACCTCCACCCGGATTTCGCCTCGACGCGGCTGGCGCAGGGCCTCGGGGTTCCGGTCCTCGCGGTGCAGCACCATCACGCCCACGTCGCGGCGGTGGCGGCGGAGAACGGTCACGCCGCGCCGCTCATCGGTCTCGCGCTCGACGGCTTCGGTCTCGGGCCGGACAACGCGAGTTGGGGCGGCGAACTCCTGGCGGTGGACGGCGCGGCCTACCGCCGCCTCGGCCATCTCGCCGAACTCGCGCAGCCGGGCGGCGACGCGGCGGCGCGCGAGCCCTGGCGCATGGGCGCGGCGGCGTTGCATCGCCTCGGGCGCGGCGGCGAGATTGCGGAACGCTTCGCCGCGCAACCGCTCGCACCGCAGCTCGGGCAGGTGATCGCACGCGGCCTCAACAGCCCGCCGACGAGCAGCGCCGGGCGCTGGTTCGACGCGGCGTGCGGGCTTCTCGGCGTTCACCCGGTGTCGCGCTTCGAGGGCGAAGCGCCGATGGCGCTGGAGGCGATGGTGCGCGCGCCGCGCGCGCTCGCGGGCGGCTGGACGCTCACGGACGGCGTGCTCGATTTCCTACCGCTGCTCGACGCGCTCTCGCGCGTGGACGCGGCGGAGGGGGCGGACCTGTTCCACGGCACGTTGATCGCGGGGCTCGCCGAGCTTGCCGCGTGGGGCGCGGCGGAAACCGGGCTGCGCACCGTCGGGCTGAGCGGCGGCTGCTTCCTCAACAAGGTGCTGACCGAGGGGCTGACCGGGGAATTGCGCGCGCGCGGGCTGACGCCGCTGCGCCACCGCGTGCTGTCGCCCGGCGATCCGTGCATCAGCTTCGGTCAGGCGTGGATCGCCGCGCAGGCCGCGGCCTAGCAGATTCGCGGCAGTTGCACCCCGGCGAGCCAGTCGACCACGCGCGCACCGCCGAACAGGGTCTCCATCACCACCAGATGCTCCGGGTCCTCGACCACCGCGCCGATGATCGCCGCGTCGCGCCCGAGCGGGTGCGCGCGCATCGCCGCGAGCAGGTCGTGGGCGCGTTCGGCGGGGCAGATCGCGATCAGCTTGCCCTCGTTGGCGGCGTAGAGCGGGTCGAGGCCGAGGAGTTCGCACGCGGCGCGCACCTCCGGCTTGAGCGGCACGTCGGCCTCGGCGATGCGCATCCCGACGCCGGATTGCGCCGCGAGTTCGTTGAGGGTGGTGGCGAGGCCGCCGCGCGTCGGGTCGCGCAGGCAGGCGATCTCCGGCACCGCCGCGACCATCGCCGCGACGAGGCCGTGCAGTGCGGCGGAATCCGAGACCAGCGCGGTCTCGAAGCCGAGGCTTTCGCGCTGGCTCAGCACCGCGATGCCGTGGTCGCCGAGGGTGCCGTTGACGAGGATCGCGTCGCCGGGCCGCGCGCGGTCGCCGCCGATCGCGACGCCGGGCGGCACCCGGCCGATTCCGGCGGTGTTGATGAACACGCCGTCGCCCTTGCCGCGCTCGACCACCTTGGTGTCGCCGGTGACGATCGGCACCCCGGCGGCGCGGCTCGCCGCCGCCATCGAAAGCACGATACGGCGCAGGTCGGCGAGCGGCAGGCCCTCTTCGAGGATGAACCCGGCGGAGAGCGCCATCGGCACCGCGCCCGCCATCGCGAGGTCGTTGACGGTCCCGTGCACCGCGAGCGAGCCGATGTCGCCGCCGGGGAAGAACAGCGGCGAGATCACGTAGCTGTCGGTGGTCATCACCATCCGCCCGGCCTCGACCGCGAATTCCGCCTGATCGTTGCCCTGGCGCAGGTAGTCGTTGTCGAAGGCGGCGACGAACAGGCTGTCGATCAGCCGCGCCATCGTGCGCCCGCCGCTGCCGTGCGAGAGGTCGATGCGGCCGTTCTCCCAGTCGAGGTCCGGCCCCGGATGCCGTGCACCGTTCATGCGCGCGCCCTCCCGCGGTTGCGCCCGTAGGCCCACTCGGCGGCGCACGCGCCCTCCGACGAGACCATGCACGCGCCGATCGGGGTTTCGGGGGTGCAGGCGGTGCCGAACAGGCGGCAG
>QKGW01000125.1 GCA_003250275.1 Alphaproteobacteria bacterium | reverse complement strand
GTGGGGGGACCGAGTCCCCCCGCAAGGTTTTTCCCCCGAGAAACCTCACCGGCGCACGTCCATGGTGATCGGGCCGTCGCCGCGGCCATGGATGAACTGGTCGACGTAGGGGTTGTCGGCGGTGTCGATGTCGCCGATCGGGCCGACCCAGATGAGTTTGCCCTTGTAGAGCATCGCGACCCGGTCGGCGATCTTGCGCGCCGAGGCCATGTCGTGGGTGATGGTGACGGCGGTGGCGCCGAGGCGTTTCACGCACGAGACGATCAGGTCGTTGATCACGTCGGCCATGATCGGGTCGAGGCCGGTGGTCGGTTCGTCGAAGAAGATGATTTCGGGCTCGGTGGCGATCGCGCGGGCGAGGCCGACGCGCTTCTGCATTCCACCCGAGAGTTCCGAAGGCCAGAGCTTGGCGACGTCGGCGGTGAGGCCGACCTTGGCGAGGGTGTCGACCGCGAGGTCGTAGGCCTCGGTGCGGCCGATGTCGCGGGTCTGGAGCACGCCGAAGGCGACGTTCTCCCACACCGGCAGGCTGTCGAACAGCGCCGCGCCCTGGAAGAGCATTCCGATCTTGGCGTTGATCCGTTCGAGGCCCTTCGCGCCCATGCCGACGACTTCCTCGCCGTCGACGGTGATCGAGCCGGACTCGGGGCGGAGGATGCCCTGGATGCTTTTGATCAGCACCGACTTGCCGGAGCCGGAGCCGCCGATCACCACCAGAGATTCGCCCTTGGCGACGTCGAGGTCGACGCCGTCGAGGACGATCTTGTCGCCGAAGCGCTTGTGGACGTCGCGCAGGCGGATTTTCGGGGCATCGGTCATCGCGGGTCCATCAGCTGGCGAAGAAGATTTCGGTGACGACGTAGTTGGCGATCAGAATCATGATCGAGGCGGAGACCACCGCGTTGGTGGTGGCTGCGCCGACGCCCTGCGCGCCGCCCTTCGAGTGGTAGCCGTTGTAGCAGCCGAGCAGCGCGATGAGGAAGCCGAACACGCCGGCCTTCACCAGGCCCGAGACCACGTCCATGGTTTCCATCACCTGCCAGGTGTTGGCGAGGTAGCTGCCGGAATTGAAGCCGAGCTTGCCGATGCCGATGATGTAGCCGCCGAATACGCCGAGGATGTCGGCGACGACGACGAGCAGCGGCATCATCAGGAGGCCGGCGAGCAGGCGCGGCGCGACGAGATACTTGTAGGGGTTGGTGGAGAGCGTGGTGAGCGCGTCAATCTGCTCGGTGACGCGCATCGTGCCGATCTCGGCGGCCATCGAGGCGCCGATGCGGCCCGCCACCATCAGCCCGGCGAGCACCGGCCCGAGTTCGCGGGTGATCGAGAGCACCACCACCATCGCCACCGCGCCCTCGGCCTGGAAGCGCGCGAAGCCCGAGTGGCTTTGCAGCGCCAGCACCATGCCCGAGAACACCGCGGTGAGCGCCACCACCGGTAGCGAGAAGTAGCCGATGTCGAGGAACTGCCGGAGGATCTGACGCGGGTAGAACGGCGGCTGGACGGTGTAGGCCACCGAGACCGCAGTGAAGCGTGCGAGGCGTCCGACGGCGGCGAGGAAGGTGAGGAACACCCGTCCGATCAGGGCAAGCAGGTTCATGAAGCGTCGCCGTTCCTGTAAAGCCGGGGCAGGCGCGGGCCGAGCCGGGTCAGCAACTCGTAGGAAATCGTCCGTCCCGCATCGGCCAGCGTGTCGATGCTGGCATATTTACCGATAACGTCGATGGTGTCACCCGGTCGAATGCGGTCCTCGGGCACCTCGGAGACGTCGAAGGTGGTGAGATCCATCGAGATCCGGCCGACCAGGCGCGCCTTCCAGGTGTCGTGCACCGCGGCGAACACCGGGTGCGCCTCGGGATCGTTGCCGATCGCGCGGAGGAAGCCGTCGGCGTAGCCGAGCGCGACGGTGGCGAGGCGGCCGCGGCCGGGCACCGCGTAGGTCGCGCCGTAGCCGACCGACTGGCCGCGATCGATCTCCTGGATTTCGATGACCCTGGCCGAGAGGGTGACGACGCGCGCCATCGGGTTCTCGTGGCCGGGGCGGGGGTTGCCGCCGTAGAGCGCGATGCCGGGCCGCACCAGGCCGAAGCGGGCGCGCTCGCC
>QKGW01000319.1 GCA_003250275.1 Alphaproteobacteria bacterium | reverse complement strand
GATCGGCGACGTGCTCGGCCGGCCGATCGCGGTCGCGTTCTTTGCCGTCACCCTGGTGATGATCGTGGTCTCCGCCGCGCGGCGGCTCCGCGCCGACCCGTCGCGACCGCCCCATCCGGCAGGTTAGGGACGTGCGCAGGCCATCGGAGATACGACGAGGAGGAATGAAACCGTGTTGTACTTCAACCTGATATCGCTGCTTCTGATTGTCGCCTGGACGGCGGTCCTCGGTTCGCAGGCGGGGGATATCGCGGTTTCCGCACGGGTGTACCCGCTCACCGTCGCCGCTCTCGTCACGGTGTGCGCGCTGGTGATCGCGGCGCAGGAATTCGCCGGACGGGCCGCGACCGAGCCGCTCGACGGCAAGCTCCGGCGGATGCTCGGCGCGCCCGGATCTGTGCGGATCCGGGGGACGGCCTTTGTTGCCACCTGGCTGCTCTATACCGCCGCGTTGCCGCTGACCGGCTTCGTCGTCGCGACCACGGCCGCGTTGGCGGTGTCGTTCTGGCTGCTCGGGGTGCGGCGCATCGTGGTCGGCTTCTTCGGGGCTCTCGCGTTCTCGGTGGTGTTTTCGGTCCTGTTCGCGACGGTCCTCTACATTCCGATCCCGTCGGGGGTCGTCGACCAGACCTTGATCGAAACCATCTACGCGCTCCGGCACTAGGCCGCCGCCACCAAATTCGGATGAGGAGAGAGGGCATGATTATCGACTGCCACGGCCACTACACGACGACGCCGCCTCAACACGAGGCGTGGCGGCAGGCGCAACTCGACGCCAAGGGGAACCCCGGAAGCGAGAGCCCGGTGATCACCGACGACGAAATCCGCGAAAGCCTCGAAGCGGTGCAGCTGCGCCTGCAGCGCGAGCGCGGCACCGACATGACGATCTTCTCGCCGCGCGCGGGCGGCATGGGGCACCACCTCGGCAACGAGGAGATGAACCGGCAGTGGTCGATCAACTGCAACAACCTGATCCGGCGGGTCTGCGACCTCTACCCCGAGAACTTCGCGCCGGTGTGTCAGTTGCCGCAGGCCCCGGGCGTTTCCCCGTCGAACTGCATCCCCGAGCTGGTGCGCTGCGTCGAGGAAATGGGCTTCATCGGCTGCAATCTGAACCCCGATCCGAGCGGCGGCTACTGGACCGACCCGCCGGTCACCGATCCCTGGTGGTACGGCTTCTTCGAAAAGCTCGAGGAGCTTCAGGTTCCGGCGATGATCCACGTCAGCCAGTCGTGCAACCCCAACTTCCACTTCACCGGGGCGCACTACATCAACGCCGATACCGCGGTGTTCATGCAGTTGCTGAAGTCCGACCTGTTCACCCGCTTCCCCGGCCTCAAGCTGATCATTCCGCACGGCGGCGGTGCCGTGCCCTATCACTGGGGCCGCTACCGTGGCATCGCGCGGGACATGAAGCGCCCCGAGCCCGCCGAGCTGATGAACGGCAATCTCTATTTCGACACCTGCGTCTACCATCAGCCCGGCATCGATCTTCTCGCCGGGGTGGTGCCGGTGGACAACATCCTGTTCGCTTCGGAAATGCACGGCGCGGTGCGCTGTATGGACCCGGATACCGGCTTCTTCTTCGACGACACCCGCCGCTACGTCGAGTCCAACGCCGCGCTGTCCCCCGAGGACAAGGAAAAGATCTACTGGAAGAACGCCACGAAGGTGTTCTCGCGGCTGCGCATTCCAACGGCGATGGAGCAGTGAGATGAGCGAAGGTTTCCGCGTCAAGCAGCAGTGGGAGCGCGTGTCGGTCGATCTCGTCGCAGCGTTCCGGGGACTTCCGGTCGCCAACGTCAGCGACTGCATGGGCCGTCTTTCCGGGGGAGGAGTCGCGCTGCGCCCGATGCACCGCGACGGTCCGCTCGCGGGGCCGGCCCTGACGGTGAAGACCCGCCCCGGCGACAACCTGATGCTGCACAAGGCGATCGACATGGCCGCGCCCGGCGACGTGATCGTCTGCGACGGCGGCGGCGATCTCACCAACGCGCTCCTGGGCGAGATGATGCTCGCGCGCGCGATCGGGCACGGCATCGCCGGGGTGGTGATCTTCGGTGCGGTCCGCGATCGCCAGGCGTTCCTGGAGCGGAATCTGCCGGTCTACG
>QKGW01000580.1 GCA_003250275.1 Alphaproteobacteria bacterium | reverse complement strand
TCGCGGTGATGGCGGTGATGATGCCGATCGCCTTCGGCGTGAAGCTCTAAGTTTCTGCCCCGCCTCCCGCCCAGAACGGGAAGCTCCCAAAATCGCTCCCGCCGCCCGAAAAGGGCGGCGGGTTTTTCGTGCCTCGGTGGTAGGCGTGCGCCGAATAGATGAATTTTGCGCATCAGAATGGTGTCTGAAATAAGGCAAAATGGCAAAAATGTGTTTTAGAGATTATTAAAAGTGCCGTATTTCGACCAATTTTCTCCCAAAATTGACGCCCGGTTTCGGCTCCTTACCATCCGCATGGGGTCGCCCGAAGGTATCGAAACCCTCTGAAAAACCCTGACTTTTTGCATGGGAAATGGCGGCTCGCGAGATCCGGGCGGGTGCGCCATCGGGATGAGTGTGGCGCGCGTCCGTCAGCCGTCAAATCGGGATAACTCCCGTTAAATCAACTATTTGCCATAATTCTAGCGCCATTGAGGCCGATCCGGGGCTAATTTACGCCGAAAATTTGTCAGAAACCGCTTGCCAGGAATTCACGCATGGGTGAACTCTTTTCACAGGTCGGACCCGGCTGTGTCCGCGGGGGACGATTAGTCCCGTGGAAGGGGTTCGCCGGAACCAATTTATGTTGGGGGAAAACAATGACTGTTGCTTCGTCTAGCGCAGGCGCCTCGGCTGATGCCGGGATGACCGCCGACCGCAAGAAGGAAATTATTGGTTTGATTTTGGGTGTGGCGTTCCTCGCCTACACCCTGTTTACCACTCCGCCGGAGGGCATTTCCGTCTCCGCGTGGAAGACCATCGGCGTGACCCTGCTGATGGCCACCTGGTGGATGCTCGAGGCGATTCCGATCGCGGTGACCGCGCTCGTTCCGCTCGTGCTCTTCCCGGCTCTCGGCGTGATGACCGCAAAGCAGGTCGCGCCGAACTACGCCAACAACCTGATCTGGCTGTTCGTCGGTGGTTTCGCCCTCGCGTATGCGATGGAAACCTGGAACCTGCACCGCCGCGTTTCGCTGCTGGTGCTCAAGGTTTGCGGCACCAACCCGAAGATGCTGGTTCTCGGCTTCATGATCGCGACCGGCTTCCTCTCCGCGTGGATGTCCAACACCGCTTGCGCGGCGCTGATGATGCCGATCGGCTTGGCGATCGTGAAGATGGTGCAGGAAGGCGAAGGCCGTTCCGAAATCGAGAAGAAGGCCGCGATCAACTTCGGCATCTGCGTGATGCTGGGTATCGCGTTCTCGTCCTCGATGGGCGGCATGGCGACCCTGATCGGTACCCCGCCGAACGCGGTGATGGCCGGCCAGGTCGTGCAGATGACCGGTACCCCGGTGCCGTTCGCCAACTTCATGCTCGTCGGCGCGCCGATCGGTATCGCGCTCATCGCGATCACCTGGTTCCTCCTGCCGGCGATGTTCCCGGTCAAGGCCCTCGACCTCTCGTCCGCGGGTGAGATCGTCGACGAAGAACTCGAGAAGCTCGGCCCGATGAGCCGTGGCGAGACCCTGACGATGATCCTCTTCGTCGTCACCGCGCTCTCCTGGATCCTGCGTCCGCAGCTGCTCGGCTTCCTGCCGTCCGTCGAAGTGGCGGGCAAGATGGTGCCGCTCAAGAAGTTCATCACCGACTCGACCATCGGCATGACCGCCCTGTTGGCCGCGTTCCTGATCCCGGTGGACTTCAAGAAGGGCCGGATGCTGCTCGACAACTCGCTCTTCGCGAAGGGTATTCCGTGGGACGCCATCCTGCTGTTCGGCGGCGGGTTCGCGCTCGGCGGCGCTCTCTCGAAGTCCGGCGTGACCGAATACGTCGCGCAGCAGATGCAGAGCCTCGCGGGCATGTCCTCGATCATCATCATGGCGGTGCTGGCCCTGGTTGCCATGCTCCTCACCCAGATGACCTCGAACACCGCGGTGGCCGCGACCTTCGTGCCGCTGTCGATCTCGATCGCCCAGGGCCTCGGCGTTTCGCCGCTGCTGATGGCGATCCCGGTCGCCCTCGGCGCCTCGCTCGCCTTCGCCCTGCCGGTGGCGACGCCGCCGAACGCGATCGTGTTCGGTTCGGGTCTGATCCGCGTGCCGGACATGTTCAAGTCGGGCTTCACCCTGTGCCT